>FR891254.1:10737-50708 GCA_000433755.1 Clostridium sp. CAG:465
CATACACAAATTGATTCAAATGACACTACCACTTACAATTTAAAATGTTCTAAAGAGCTACAAAATACTGCCATTTCTAATTTATCAGATTTCACATGTCTTTATGTGCCAAAATTTGGTAAATATGAAGTTGAAGAATTTGTAGCAGAAATGATATTAATTGCAATTGCAGAACATGATATCACAAAACTTATGAACACTGAAATTTCATTTGATGATTCCCCATACGACAAAGGATTCTACCCAAAAGAAAGAGTAAGAGAGTTGATACTAAGTTATTGCACTATAATATCAGAAAAAAATGGTATTGTCGAACTAAATTATATTGGAAGACCAACTTCTAATTAAATTGTAATAATACAACTAACAAACAGTCAAAGTTACAAATTGTAATTTTGACTGTTTGTTGTTATTATCCATTAATATTCATATTATATTTTCCAAGATTTGTAATTAATTTTATTCTTTCTTCATCAATTTCTTCTTTAGTAAGAGTTTTATCACTAGAACCAATATTAAATCTTATAGTTATATTTTTCTTATCCTTTAATTTTTCTTCGTTTTCATATACATCAATTAAACTATATGATTTCAAATATTGCATATTTGCATCTTTTATTACTTTTTCGATTTCAAAGTATGAAACATTTTTGTCAACTATAATAGATAAATCAAAATCAACTGTTTGATATTTACTTATTTCTTCATATTGTATATCTAAATATTTTATTTTATCTAACATATCAATATTAATCTGGGCTACAACAATATTTGATTTTTTATTTATAGCATCTTTAATTCTTGGATTTAAAACTGAGATATATCCTAAACATTCATCTCCATACTTTACTTCATATGAATTTACTGGATGTATAAAATTATCATCAAATTTAGAGTTACATACATAGCTCAAACTTACGTGTTTGTTTATATTTGAAATATTTTCTATCATTGATTTTACTTCAAACATTAATTCTTCTTCGGTTTTTGAAATACTTGATTTTCCTATTCCTAAAACTTTATTCTCTACACAGTCTTTTCCTTTTTCCTTGTAGTCAAAGGTTCTACCAATTTCAAACACACCTATTTCATCAAAGTTTTTAATATTTTTGTATATAGCGTATAACATAGTTGGAACCATATTATATCTTAAAGTACTATCTAATTTACTAAGTCCATTTACTATTTTTAAATTATCATGTACCTCTATACCAAGCTCACTATTTAATTTAGTATCATACCATACATAACTGTGAACCTCAGACATTCCATACTTTTGTGCAAGTAAAGTTTTAATATTATATTCTAGTTCTCTTAAACTATCTTCTTTTACAGGTTCAACCTTCCATAAATTTGTTTGTGGAACAATATTATCGTATCCATATATTCTTGAAATTTCTTCTATAATATCAGCCTTACCAGAAACATCCTTTGTTGCTCTAAAACTTGGTACTTCAATCTTAAAGTTTCCATTTTTATTCTCAATAATTTTAAAGTATAAAGATGTAAGAACTTTTTCTATCATTTCATCTGAGAAATTAACGCCAATTTTTTTGTTAATATATTCTCTTGAAATGTCTATAGTGATTACAGGATATTTATTTACATATACATCAGAAAGGCTTGAAGACACTTTAATATCATCATCTTCATCTTTTAGTACTTTTACAAATCTTTCTATTGCAAGCTTTGTAAGTTCTGGATCAAGAGTTTTTTCATATCTTGCACTAGCATCTGTTCTTAAAGCTATAGCACTTGCTGTTTTTCTTACACTTACAGCATTAAAGTTTGCAGATTCTAAGAATAATGAAGTAGTTGCATCAGTAATCTGTGTATTTTCTCCACCCATAACTCCTGCAATAGCTATTGGTTTGTTTTCGTTATATATCATAAGAGTTCCCTGTTTTAAACTCCTTTTATTTCCATCAAGTGTAACAAACTCTTCATCATTTTTTAATGTTTTTACATTTATTTTCTTAATAAATTCTTTATCAAAAGCATGCATTGGTTGACCAAGTTCAAGCATAATATAGTTTGTCATATCAACTAAAAGACTAATAGGTCTAAGTCCACAATATGTAAGTCTTGTTTTCATTTTATATGAAGATGTCTTTTTATTTACATTGTCTATAGTAAGTCCTGTATATCTATAGCAAAGATTACTATCTTCAATGTTTATATCTAATTTCTTTAAATCGTTATATTTATCTAAATTTTCTACTTCTAAAGGTTTTAGCTTTCTATTTGTAATTGCAGCAATTTCTCTTGCTATCCCATAATGTCCCCATAAGTCAGGTCTATTTGTAAGGGATTTATTGTCAATTTCATATATTATATCATCAATAGGTATTATATTTTTTATATCTTCCCCAATGTTATATTTATCATCTAAAACCATAATTCCAGAGTTGTCGTCACTAATACCAAGTTCTTTTTCAGATAGACACATTCCAGAACTTTCATGACCTGCAATTGTTGTTTTTGTTATACTTAGACCATTAACTAAACTTCCTTCTTTTGCAAATGCAACCTTTATTCCCTCTTTTACATTAGGTGCTCCGCAAATGCAATTTACTTTTTTATCTCCAATATCTACAACTAATTTATGTAGTTTTTTTGAATTTTCTACATTTTCTACAGATAAAACTTTAGCAACAACTACATCTCTTGTATTTTTTCCATATTCAATAATTCCTTCAACTTCAGCTGTAGACATTGTAAATTTATATATTAAATCCTTTATGTCAATTCCATCTAAGTTTACGAAATCTTTTATCCAATTAATTGAAATAAACATATTTACCTCCCATTATTTTAATCCTATTTGTTTTAAAGCTCTTAAATCACACGAATTAAGTATTCTTAAATCGTTTATATTATATTTCATCATTGCAAGACGAGAAAGCCCAAGTCCAAATGCAAATCCTGAATATTCTTCTGGATCAATGCCTCCCATTCTAAGTACATTTGGATGTATCATACCACATGGACAAAGTTCAATCCATCCACCTTGTTTACAAACCTTACAGCCTTTTCCTTCACAATATATACATTTTATATCAAGTTCAAATCCAGGTTCAACAAATGGAAAATATCCTGGTCTTAATCTTACCTCAACATCTTTTTTGAATATTTCTGATAAAAGTGTTTTCATAAAGTATATAAGATTAGCAATAGATACGTCCTTATCTACCATCATTCCTTCCATTTGAAAGAAAGTATTTTCATGAGATGCATCTAATTCTTCATTTCTAAAACATCTACCAGGAAATATTGCTTTTAAAGGTGCACCATATTTTTTCATAATTTTATTTTGTGCAGCTGATGTTTGAGTCTTTAGTAGTTGTCCATTTTCTAGCCAAAAAGTATCTTGCATATCACGTGCTGGATGATGCTTTGGTACATTTACTGCCTCAAAGTTGTTATATTCTGTTTCAACTTCATTTCCATCTTCTACGGTAAATCCCATACTTTTAAATATATCTTCAAGTTCCCTTTGAACAACAGTTATAGGGTGAAGTGAACCAAGTTTTAAATCAGTTGGCATGCTTAGATCTATTCTTTTAGCACTATTTATTTTATCATTGTATTCTTTTTCCTTTATACTTGCCTTTTTATTCTCAATTTCTTCTTCTATTTTACTTTTTACATTATTTGCAAATGAGGCCACTTCTTTTCTTTTATCTGCTTCAACATTTTTTAAATTTTTAAGTACTTCAACAACTTTTCCCTTCTTTCCAAGGAAAGCCACTCTTAATTCTTCAATTTCATTACTATTTTTTGCAGCATTTATCTTTTCTTTTGCAGAAATTTCGATTTGTTTAATTTTATCTATCATATTTACTCCTCCTAAAAAAAGCCACTTCGTCCATATATATATAGGACGAAATGACTTTGTTATTCCGCGTTACCACCTAAATTCATTTAATAAAATTAAATGCTCTTAATACAGCTATAACAGGCTTACCTGCTTTTTCCTACTATTATTTCAAAAAAAGACCTCAAAAGTGAAATTTCAGTAAAGCTACATATACAAACTTACAGCCAAGGTTTGTATTCTCTTTAATGTATTTATCTCTACCTACTTTGCTTTGTCATAGGCTTTAATATAACTTATACTAAGATTATACAACTAAACTTTAGTATTGTCAACTTCATTGATTAAGTTTAAGAACAAAAGTGACTTCGTCACTCCACCACTAACTACTTTTTTGTAGTTAGTGGTATTTTTAAAGATGTTGTATTTAAGTTTCCACCTATCTCTAGGCCACTCTTTTCTTTAACGGTCGTTGTTCTCGACCATTATCCATCGCAATTTCTTGGTTTGGACTACTTTTTTTATATATTTTCTTAATATATTTAAACTTCCATTTATATCTGCATTTATTTTTATTCCTCTATTTGTTACAAATATCCCTCTACTTATTCTTCTCTTTTTATTGTAATTTTCTTTTACAATATCTTCTCTATCTAATGCACTTACTCCTGATGTATATTTCTCACTTATTTAATCACCTCGCTTTCATTTTACAAGATGATTATATCACACATTTGTTCTATAGTAAACATTTGTTGCGTATTTTTATATACTTTTCATCGCATTTTTCGACAAAAATTATATAATATGTTAATTTATATATTTTTTAAAAAGCATACTCCGTATGTTCTATTACCATGCTATAAAAATTTTGGCATGGTAATTTCAATATGACTTTCCTATTAATAAAAAATTTAAATAATAACTGCAATACTCTTTTAACTCTAAAAAATTTTCTTTTCTACTATACTTAGATATAATATATTCTGAAGTTTTATTCACTTCAACATACTGTTTAGGAGTAATATCATGATTTTGAAGTGCCAAATATAGCTCATCTTGATCTAATACATATATCTCATTTTCTTTTGTTACAACTACATCTAAAAACAGATCATGCATATATGGTATATTATCCTTTGTTATTGATATATTATCTGCCATATCAAAATAAAATTCTATTAACTCACATTTTTCATTATACATTGCAGTAATTGTATATCCCTTACCAATAGGATAAAGAAGTAGCCATTTATAATAATTATCAAAGATCTTTTCGCTCTTTCCATTATTTCTTGGAACTATGGACACACCTTTTGCTTTTGTAACGTCAATTAAAGATATATATCCATTAAATTTTTCATCATCAACTCTGATACTTTTAAATTTACAGTCCAATATTTTTTTGGGCTGTGGATTATTTGCATATTTTATTTTCATATAATACATATTATTAATCTTACAAAAATATTAATTAAATATTTTTATTGATTAATTCCTTTCCTTTACATTAATATTGACTTTGACCTAAATATTCTTTTCTCAAAATTTCCATAAAAATGACATCATGATACTTACCATTACAATAATATGCTTCATGTCTTCTTCCATATTCTTTAAATCCTACTTTTTTATAACAAGCTATTGCATTTTTATTAAAATCAAAAACTTGTAAATCGATATTATTTAAATTTAAATATTTAAAGCCAAAATCTAGTAAAAGCGTCAAAGCTTCACTACCATACCCTTTACCTCTATTATCTTTATCGCCTATAAAAATTCCAATAGTTGCCTTTTTTGAAATATGATCAACTTTGTTAAGTCCACAATTTCCAATCAGCGTATCATCCTCAGTTTTAACTATTGCAAAATTACTACTTGATTTTAAAAGAGTTTTTTCTATCCATTCTTTCTCAGTATATTCATTACAAACGTTAGCACTCTGATTTAATCTATCTGTTATATCTAAGTCATTAAACCACTCTACATATTTATCTACATCTTGAATATTCATTGGAGAAAGATATACATTTTTTCCTGTAACTTTTCTATAATATTTCATTTTAATTCCTCCTAAAAAATCCCACGAAGGCCCTTATACATAATAAGACTCCTCCGTAGGATTTTCCTACATCTGTGTAAGGTGCAATATCACCTCTATACCGCTCATTTAAAAACTTAGGCATACTCTTACCTAAACATTATATCAATATGTTCTTTTTTTGTCAACTAAAATATAATATATAGATTTTTACTTTATAACTTTCTTTCTGACTACACCTGTTGTATTTATATAAAAGTCATGCCTTTGTATAATATTGTTAACATCTTCCTTAATATCAAAAATATCATAACAATTTATTATATATCCATCACTTTCATTAAGTTCTAAATACTTATTAACCTTAGATATAAATTCTTCCTTACCATTTACAACAAAAACAAATCTTTCATACTCATAGTCATTTATAACCTTCTCATTTAACCATTGTGTATAAAACACCTTATCATTCATCTTTTTATAAAACCTACTTATTATATTTTTTATTTTTCTTCTTTCACTCTTTTCACTTTTTTCATTAATATATATTACTTTAACATTTTCAAGCTCACTATCTATAAAATTATTTGCAATGATATATGAATGAGTTGAGTTTACTGTAAAACAACATAATTTAATTTTTTTCATCTTTTGTATTCCCCCTTATAGCTTAATTTTATCACCAAGATTTATTAAAGTCAATTTCTAATTTTAGCTATTTTTGCTTTATTTTGTTGAATTTTAAGCACGCAATTCGACATAATTTTTGCTTTGACAAATTATATTTTTATTAGTCAATACTAGACAAAAAAATCATGTATTTATATGTATTAATTACTAATAATAATTGCAGGTGATAACATGAAACAAAAACATATAACTTTTTTTATAGCAATTTTTTCATTCATATTATTAAATACATTAGTTGCTTTTAATATATATAAAACAAAATTTATATCAAAAGATATTTTTAGGTTACATGTAGTTGCAAACAGTAATAGTATTGAAGATCAAATAATAAAACTAAAAGCAGAGTCAAAAATAAAAGAATATATATCAAGTTTTAATATAAATGATAAAAATGAATTAAAAAATGAAATAGAGAAAAATAAGGATGAAATTTTACAAATTGCAAATAGCACAATATGTGAAAATAATAAAAACTATACCTCAAGTATTAAAATTGGAAAAATATCATATGATAAAAAAGACAATATGCAAACTCAAATGTATAGCGGTACATATGATAGTGCAAGTGTTATTTTAGGAAGTGGCAATGGAAAAAATATATGGAGTATAATATTTCCAAATGATAAAACTATAGAAAAAATTAAAGAATTAGATACAATAATACCTGGTATATCTAATATATATAATCACGATGAGGAATTTGAAACTAATGATAAACAAATAAATTCCCTTATACTTGATTTCCTTAAGAAAAAATAATAATATTAATATAAATTAAAATATAAATTAAAATATAAATTAAAAATAAATTTATATATATAAAATACAGCATATTACAAGAAAGTAAATGCTGTATTTTTATAAAAATTAATTTTTAACCTTATTCTTCACCTAATCTTCCAAAGAATGTAAGTGACCAAAGACCTGCAAGCCCAACAATTGTAAATATTATTCTGCTTAACATTGATGTCATACCTCCAAAAATTGCACCTACAAGGTCAAATTGAAATAGACCAATCAATGCCCAATTTAATGCACCAATTACTATAAGAATTAAGGCTATATAATTTAACGCTTTCATAAGATACCTCCTAACAAAACAAATTAAATTGTCTAATTATATATTGTGCAATTTAAAAAAATATATACATTAAAATAAAATACACAGGCACCCTTTAAAACGTACCTGTGTTATACAAATATAATAATATTTAACGTATATCAAAGAAAAAATGATATACTTAATATTATAATATGAATTTTTTAAATTTTTATACATTTATTTTTTAAATTGTTTATATAAAATTATAGAAGTAGCAACACCAACATTTAAAGACTCAGCATTTCCCGTCATAGGAATTTTTATAAAATAATCGCATATTTTTTCTATTTCCTTACTTATTCCATTTGCTTCATTTCCCATAACAAAAATGCTTTTTTTTGAAAAATCAAATTTTTCAATTGAAATACTTTTTTCATTTAATGTTGTTCCAACAATAGCAAAGCCATAATTTTTCAGTTCTTCTAATTTTTGTAAATTATCAATATATGTAATTTTTTCCCTTAAAATAGATCCCATAGTTGACCTAAGTACCTTAGGTGAATAAACATCTGCAGTTCCCGAAGTACATATAATTTGTTTTATTCCAAATGCATCTGCACTCCTAATAATAGTTCCTAAGTTTCCTAAATCCTGAACCTTGTCTAGAACTAAAATATTCTCATCATTTAAAACTTCTAATTCATTTTTAAATTCAAGTACAGCAAGAATACCTTGAGGTGTTTTGGTATCTGTTAATGTATTAAATACATCTTTAGAAAAAGATATTTTATTTTGTATTTTTTTAATTTTATTTAAAATTTCTTTTCCACCATTGACATTAATAAGTATTTCTTCAGAATAAGCGATAAACCTTAAGTTTATCGCTCCTCTTCTTTCTATAACCTCATTTACAACTTTAATTCCTTCTAAGTAAAAGCAACCATTTTTTTGTCTTCCTTTTTTATCATTTAGACTTCTTATAAACTTAGCTTTTTCATTAGACTTACTAGTTATAACTTCAATCATACCTTATTCTCCTGTAGATGTAGAATCAGTTGTTGTATTATTATCAGTTGTTGTGTTATCAGTTGTAGTAGTTTGTGTACTATTTGTTGATGTAGTGTTAGTAGTATCACTTGAAGATTTACCTGTAATTTGTTCAACAGCTTTTTTTAGATTATCAGAATTAACTTTAAAGTTCTTTTCTGTACTAATCTTGTTTATATTTTCATTAACAAAGTTTTCTCTATCATATTCATTTTTAGCTCTTCCATTTTCTGTTATACTTGCAAGTTTAATTACATGGTATCCATATGAACTTTCAACTAAAACAACATCTCCAACTTGCATAGATTTAACAGCGTTAGCATAACTTTCATCTGTTTGACCGTCCATATATACAGTATAGCTTCCTCCTTTGTCTTTAGTTCCTGTATCTTCAGATAAATCCTTTGCAATTGTAGTAATATCTTCACCATTTTTTACTCTTTGTAAAACAGCTTCAGCTTGAGCTTTCTTATTTGCTTTTTCTTCATCTGATAATGCTGTTCCACTATCACTTTTTGTTTTAAATAACACATGATTTGTTTCATATGAATTTAAATTAGGATTTTCTTCTTTGGCCTTTATATAGTTTATAACATCCTCATCACTTGCATCTGCAACCTTTTTATCAATATATGCACTTATTATAGCATCAGCATAATATAGTTCTTTTAATTGATTTGCATTTATTTTTTGTTCTTCAAGTTGAGATAACTGCTCTTTATTTTGAAATTGCTCATCAATTTCTTTTTTTCTATCTTCAGGGATCGTAACTCCTTCTTTTTTAGCCTCTTTTAAAATTATTTCATCTAATGCAGCTTTATTTGCAATTTGTTCAGGAATTATATCATCTGAATACCCAAAGTAAGTAAGCATAGGTTGGAAAGTTTTGTAATATATAGCATATTCAGATTTTGTAACTTTTCCTCCGTCATAAGTTGCGACTGGAAGCATACTTGTTGCATAGAAATAATAGCCAAAAATTCCAAATGCTACAAGTAAAATAGCAACAATTATTGAAATAATAACTACCTTTTCACTAACAGGCTTTTTCTCTTTTTTTACTTTTTCAACTTTTTTTAATTCAGTACTATTCTCTTTTTTTTCTTTTTGTTTTTCATCAGTTTTCTTTGTTTCTTTTGATACTTTTTCTTTTTTTTCGACTTTGCTATCTTCTTTCTTTTCTACTTTACTATCTTCTTTTTTAGAATTATTTACTTTGTTTTTATTATTTTTTTCTTCTTCAACATTCTTATTTTTTTTGATTTCCTTTTTTTTATTCATCACTCTTCCCCTTTTCTTTTCTAAGCTTTTCAAGCTCTAACTGTACACGAATTAGTATATCACTACGCGTAAAATTTGTCAATTTAATTTTCAAATTATATGGCTCTATCTTTAAAATTTCACCAAATGAACATATTTTAGTTATTCCAAGCTTTCTAGCCTGGTTCCTTATCTCAACAATTTTAATTAAATTTTCTGTTTCTTTAGGTAATTCACCATATCTATCTATAAGTTCATCAATAACATCAAGCATCATATCTTTATCATTTATATCTGAAATCTTTTGATACATATTTATTTTTTGTATTGGATCACTTATATAACTATCACTAATATATGCAGAAACATCTAAATCTATTTTTATTTCCTGCTCGATATTTTGAGTTTCACTAATATTATTCTTTTCTTTGTTTACTGCTTTTTCAAGTAATGATAAATACATATCATATCCTACCTTTAACATGTGACCATGTTGTTCTTTTCCAAGTAAACTACCTGCTCCCCTTATTTCCAAATCTCTTAGTGCAATTTTAAATCCACTTCCAAACTCAGTAAAATCTCTTATAGCTCTTAATCTTTTTTCTGCCACCTCAGAAATTTGTCTATTTTTTTGGTAAGTTATATATGCATATGCAAGTCTACTTGAACGTCCAACTCTTCCCCTTATTTGATAAAGTTGGGCAAGTCCTAATTTATCAGCATTTTCAACAATTAGTGTATTAGCATTAGGTATATCTATACCTGATTCTAAAATAGATGTACATACTATTACATCAAATTCATGATTTATAAACTTTAGCATTATATCTTCAATCTGATGAGGTTCCATTTGACCATGAGCATACTCAACTCTTGCACTTGGCACTAAACTTTTAACTTTATTTGCAAGATCTTCTATTCCTTCAACTCTATTATTTAAGTAAAATACCTGACCATCTCTTAATAATTCCTTTTCAATAGCCTCTTTAATCACCGTATCGTTATATTCCATAACATATGTATGAACAGGAAGCCTTTCAAGTGGTGGTTCATTTAGCGTACTCATTCCTCTAATTCCAACCATCGACATATGAAGTGTTCTTGGAATAGGTGTCGCAGTCATAGATAATACATCCACTGTTTCCTTTATCTTTTTTATGCTCTCTTTAGCCTTTACACCAAATCTATGTTCCTCATCTATTATTAAAAGACCAAGGTCTTTAAAGAACACATCATTTGAAAGCATCCTATGAGTTCCTACTAATACATCAATTTTACCATCAACTAGATCTTTTAATATATCAGTTTGTTCTTTCTTTGTTTTAAACCTACTTAGCATCTCAACTCTTATCCCAAACTTTTCCATTCTTTCTTTAAAAGTACGATATTGTTGTAAACAAAGTACAGTTGTCGGAACTAAATATGCAACCTGTTTTTTGTCCATAACAGCTTTAAAAGCAACTCGAAGAGCAACTTCTGTCTTACCATAACCAACATCACCACAAAGTAGTCTATCCATTACTCTTGGAGATTCCATATCTTCTTTTATTTCAGATACAGCCTGCTTTTGGTCATCAGTCAAATCATATTTAAAAGACTCCTCAAACTCTTTTTGCCATGGCGTATCAGGAGAAAAAGCATAACCTGGATTTTTTTCACGTTTTGCATAAAGTGATAAAAGTTCCTTTGCAATTTCTTCAACATGAGCAGTTACTTTCTTCTTAGTTTTTTCCCACTCTTTTGTTCCAAGGGAATTAATCTTAGGTTTTGAACTATCATCACATACATACTTCTTAACTAAATCAAGTTGATTTATAGGGACATATAGGGTACCATTATTTGCATATTCTATCTTTATATAATCTTTTACAACATCTTGAACATTTATACTTGATATACCTTTATATATACCAATACCATGATTTTCATGTACAACAAAATCATCAATTTTTAAATCTTCAAAGCTTTCAATATCTGTTCCCTTTGAAAACTCTCTTTTTACTTTTCTTTTTACATTTGTACCACTTACAGGTTCAGCAATAATAACAAGATCTTGTATACTAGAATAAAATCCACCAGAAACTATTCCATATGTTATATATACCTTTGATTTTTTTAGATTATCTTCTCTCCATATATTATCAAGCACCTCAACTGATACATTGTTATCCAAAAGGTAGTTTTTTACTTGTTCTACTCGTACTTGACTTGGAAATACTAAGAGAATCTTTTTATTCTTAAGTGCTTTTACATCATTAAGTAATGTTTCAAAAGAACTTTTATAAAAAAACATTTCTTTTGAATTAAAGTCAAAGATAACCCTTTTTTTATTTATACTACTATCAAATACCTGTTTTTGCATATATATATTTGTAATTTTAGACACATGTTTTATTACGTCATCATATGAAATATATTTATTTGCAAAAGGGATATACATATAATTACGTTCATCTAAAATTTTTAAAGTCTCAGCATTTTCATAACAAATACTATCTGCTTTTTTCTTACAATTTTCAGGCTCATCTATAAAAATATTATAATCTTTTAAATAATCTGTTAAAAAGCAAGGATTTTTCACTAGCAAATTAAAATATTTATCAGTTAAATTATCAAGCATGCCATTTTCTATAAGCTCTATATCTTTACTAATATTTTCTTTTAAATTACTATTTATATCTCCACATTCTACAAGATTTTCAAGATTTCTTGTTATATCATCTAACATTTCTTTAGTAACTACCATATCAGAAACACGAGATATAGAAATCTCCTTAATAGATGAAATACTCCTTTGAGTTAATACATCAAAAGATCTTATACTATCAATACTATCCCCAAAAAACTCAATTCTTACTGGCATATCACTCTCTACTGCAAAAACATCTACTATTCCTCCACGAACCGAAAATTGTCCTTTTCCTTCAACAGTTTCAGACTTTTCATAACCGAAGGAAATCTAACTGTTTTACAAAATCAGAAAAATCAATAGTATCGTCCTTTTTTATAAAAATACTTTCATTATTCTTAAAACTATTATCATTCATTGGAAGCATTAAAGAATCAATTGTTGTTACAACTATTTTTTTTGTACCATCATTTATTTTAGACATGACGTACATTCTATCATTTTGATTTTCTCTACTTTGAGCTTCAACATCATAATATACAACAGTTTTTGCTGGAAAATATACAACTTCTAGTTCAGAAATAAATTTTAAATCCTGTACCATTTTATTAGCTGTAAGTATATTGCTACAAACAATAATACTACTTTTATCATTATTAGTAGTTAGGCTATATACGTAATATGCCTTTTGTATATCCATTATATTTTTAAAGGAAATAGCCTTATTCTCACTTTTTAAACTTTCTAAAATATCATTAAACATATCTACTTTTTTTAAATTTTCTGTAAGTAGATTCATATCTTTACCCTCTTTCATACATTTACATTCTATGCTAATATCATTTTTTCTAAATGTTCAACTGAAATAATAGGTATACTAAGTGACTCAGCTTTGCTTAATTTACTACCCGCATCTTCTCCTGCAATTAAGAAACTTGTCTTCTTAGAAACACTTCCTGACACCTTGCCACCATTTTTTTCAATTAATTTAGTTATATCACTTCTAGAATAATTATCAAATGAACCTGTAATTACAAAAGTTTTATCTTTTAAAATTTCAGAATCCAACTCTTTTTTTAATCCATTAAGATTTACTCCTGCCTTTTCAAATTTAGAAATTAACATATCAGTTTCTTCCTTAGAGAAAAAATCAACAACAGACTGTGCCATAATAACCCCAAAATCATCAAGACTATTTATATCATCAAAACTTGCATCTTTTATCATATATATATTATCAAAATTTTCTGCTAATACCTTTGCTGCTTTCTTTCCAATATGCCTCATTCCAAAGCCAAATAACAACTTATCAAGTGAATTGTTCTTTGTTTTTTCAATTGCATTGATTAAGTTCCTAGCTGACTTTGGTGCGAACCTATCGAGTTTAACTACATCATCATATTTTAGATAATATATATCAGCAATGTCTTTTATTAAATTATTATCAATTAATTGTTCAACTATAGCATCTCCAAGACCTGATATATCCATTGCATCACGTGATGCAAAATGTACTAAAGAACGAAATATTTGTGCAGGGCATTCATTATTTGTACATCTAAGAGCAACCTCATCATTTATTTTTTCTAATTCTTCGCCACATACAGGACATACTTTAGGAATTTCATACTCAACTTCATTTCCTGTTCTTTTACTTTTAACTACACTTATTACCTCGGGAATTACATCTCCTGCTTTTTGAATTACAACTGTATCTCCAATTTTTATATCTTTTTCTTTTACATAGTCAAAATTATGAAGAGTAGTTTTAGATATAACAGATCCAGCAAGCCTTACAGGATTAAGGATTGCCATTGGAGTCACTTGTCCTGTCCTTCCTACTTGAACCTTTATATTAGTAAGTTTTGTTTCTTTTTGTTCAGGAGGATATTTATATGCAACAGCCCATTTTGGAACTTTTACAGTAGTACCAGCTTCCTCTCTTATTTTAAGATCATTAATTTTAACAACAGCTCCATCTATATCATAAGGAAGTCCATCTCTTAAATTTCCAATTTCCTCAATTGCATTTAATACCTCATCTTCACCAACACACACTTTAATATACTCAATAGTTTTTATTCCCGTATTTTTTATATACTCAATACTTTCTGAATGAGTTTTAAATTTTTTACCTTTTTGGAGATTAAACACAAAAATGCTCAAATTTCTTTGCTTTACAAGTCTTGAGTCAAGCTGTCTTAAAGTACCAGCCGCCGCATTTCTTGGATTAGCAAGTATTTGTTTTCCTGCTTCTTCAAGTTTATTATTAATACTTTCAAATTCTTTTCTTGGTAAGTATACCTCTCCCCTTACTTCAAATGTATCATCGGTAGTAAGAAATTCTGGAATACCATCAACCATCTTTAAATTTTCTGTAACATCCTCTCCAACAAAGCCATCTCCTCTGGTAGAACCCCTAATCAATTTGCCTTTTTCATATTCTAGGGATACAGAAAGACCATCTATTTTCGTCTCAACAGTAAACTGTATATCTTTTCCATACTCTTCTTGCATTTTACGTACAAAGTCTTTTACATCATCATATGAAAAAACATCTTGCAAACTTTGCATTTGTACATCATGCTTTACCTGTGAAAAAATATTCTTAACATGTCCACCTACTTTTTTTGTAGGAGAAGAATCTAAAGCATACTCTGGATGTTCTTTTTCAAGTTTTCTTAACTTTAAACTTAATTTATCATACTCATAGTCACTTATTTCAGGATTATCATCATCATAATATCTTTTATTATGATACTCTATTTCTTTTCTTAATTTTTCAATTTCTTCTTTTATTCCATCACTACTAAATAAACTTAGTTGTTCACTTTCCATATATATCCCCCTATTTAAAAATTGCACAACGACAAAAAGAGTAATGTGGTAAGGATACTACTATCATTACCATATTACCTTTTTATATAATTTAATTTGTGTATTTTATTCATCAACCTTAACAGAGTCTTTAAATCTTGCAATATAATCAATTAAAGACCAAACTGTTGCAAGTACTGCTGCAGCAACAGATACGCTCATACCAATGTTTATTAAAAGTTCAATTGGAGTCATAACTAGTGATTGTGTTACAAAATCACCAAAATTATATGTTCCAACAAGAGCAAGAATAATTGCTAAAAGTTGAAATACAGTCTTTACTTTTCCTGTTAATGAAGCAGCAAGATCTTTATTATTATCAGCTCCAAAGTTTCTAAGACCAGTTACAAAAAAGTCTCTTAAAACAATTATAACCGCCATCCATGCTGGTATAACACCTGCTGTTGCAAGCAATATAAAACCTGAGGCAACTAACATTTTATCAGCAAGTGGATCCATTATTTTTCCAAATTTTGTAACCAAATTTTTCTTTCTTGATATATATCCATCTAAAAAATCTGTAATAGAGGCTACAACAAAAGCTCCTAATGAAACATATTTTGCCCATACAAATTTTGTGGGTAAACACATAAATACAACAAACACAATGACTAAAAGCATTCTTAGCATTGTAAGTTTATTTGGTAAATTCATTTTCTTTAACATCAAACATCATATCCTTCCTCTGCCCTATGGCCTAAACTTATATAAAAAACAAATTACTTGATTATTATATCAAACTGTCAAAACTAAGTCAATAAATTTACAAAACAACCTTAAACTTTTCACTTTGCTTTCACAATTAACCTATAATTAACTATAAAATATTAAAATATTTAGAAGTTCACTTTACAAATTTTACATAATATGGTAAAATATATTTACGAAGTAATTTTTAACTAAGTTAATATTTAAAACTTAGGGGCTTATTAAAGGAGAAATTGTATGAAAACATATGAATATGAAAAACTTTTAAAATCAATTTTTGATCAAGTAAAAGCTGAAATTTTAGAAACAAATAAATTATTCATTAATCAAGAAGGAAAAAATGCCAATATAATGTGTATAACAAATAACAAGGAATATGATTCATATAAAAAAATCATTATTCCAGAATTTAACGGAATTCCTGAGGTTACAATATATAAAATTCCATATTTTAAATTAGAGTTTAAAAATCTTATTAGAATTTCAGGAATCAATGTACTTTATTACATTGTTTGCATGTATTTAAAATTACATGGAAATAATGGGGATGAGGTATATTATAGTTCCCCACAGAATGAAATTATAAAATCAAAAGAAAGAATAAGAATTCTAAAAATGCAAAATTTCATTTTTAAAGATGAGGAGTACAAATTTACATTTTACTCTTTAGATTCTATTAAGGGAACTGGAAAATTTATATTTGACATTCCACCATGTCCAACATGTATTTAATAAGAAAAAAGTCGGATGAAATTCATCCGACTTTTTACTTTGATGCCATATCAATTAAATTTTCAAGAAGAGAAATAACTGTTGTAATTCCTACTCCACCAGGTACAGGAGTAAGATATTTTGCAACATTAAGAACATTTTCTGTATCAACATCACCTATTATTTTACCATCAATTCTATTTATCCCAACATCTATTACTATTGCATTTTTCTTTACCATATCACTAGTTATAAGATGAGGAACTCCTGCTGCAACAACCAAAACATCTGCCATTTTAGTATATTTTTTCAAATTTTTAGTCTTAGAATGGCACGTAATAACAGTAGCATTTTTATTTAGTAGAAGAGCCGATACAGGCTTACCAACAATAATACTTCTCCCAACAACAACTGCTGTTTTTGATGTAAGATCGACTCCAGTACTTTCAATAATAGACATTATCCCTCTAGGGGTACAGGCTACAATTTCAGGTTTTCCCATAAGCAATTTTCCTATATTTAAAGGATGAAAGCCATCAATATCTTTTTTAGGAGAAATTGATTCTAAAATTTTTCTTTCATCAAGATGTTTAAATACTGGAAGTTGAACTAAAATTCCATGAACAGAATTATCCTCATTTAATCTATTAATTATCTCAAGTACTTTTTCAGTAGTAGTATCTTTATCAAGCATATACTCAATTTCTTCAACTCCAAGTTCACTACACATTTCCCTTTTCTTTCTAACATAGATTTTAGAAGCGTCTAAATCATTTGCCAAAATTACTGCAAGCTTTGGTACAATACCATTTCTTTTTAATTCATTTACTTTCTTTTTTAAAATTAATTTTTTATTTTCAACAATACTTTTTACATCAATCAAAATTCCCTTTTGTTCACTCATCAAAATCATCCCTTCTCAATAAGTTCATCAATAACATTCTTTAGATAAAAAGCTGCTGTTTTAGGTGCAACTTTAGTAGGAAGTGCCAACGCCCATGTAGTATTTAAATTAAGTTCTTTTGCAGCAGGAAAATCTACTCCTCCAGGACTTGAAGCAAGATCAATAATTGCACATTCTTTTTTTACCAATTTAAGTCTTTCTTTATCTAAAATCAAACTTGGAATTGTATTAAAAATTATATCCATTTTACCTAAATAATTATTAATTTCTTGTAAGTTTATACTATTATATCCCATTGCTTCAATAAATGCAATATCTTTTTTATTTCTTGCTTCACAATAAACCTTTGCACCAATTCCATATAACATTTTAGAAAGAATTTTTCCTATATTTCCATATCCCATTACTAATACATTTGACTTATGTATTGTAAAATTTGTCATATTCATAGCAACTGAAATTGCTCCCTCAGCTGTTGGAATAGCATTTAAAATAGAAACTCCTTCTTGATTTAATACATCAAAAAATTTAATACTAGCTTTTTTTAATTTATTTTTCATATTATTTGAAATTGCACCAGCATATAGCACTTTAGATGAATTTTCTAAACTTTTAATTAACTCATCACAGCTAAGTACCTCACCATTTACTTTAACATCATCCTTTGAGAAAGGCGTTGGACCAATAATCACATCTGCATTTTCAAAACTATTAAGTTTTCCACACTCCTCCAAATACGACTTTCTTAAAAATTTACTTCTATCATCAGTTCCAAGAACACAAACTTTTAAATCATGCATATTAAACACCTCTCTACTAAAATTAGCTATATATTCTAGTATATTATAAAATTTGACAATTTATGAGCAAATTAATTTTTTAATATAAAAAATTAACTGTAATATTATGCCTTTTAACACAAAATACAGCTAATTTTTAGATTTAAATTAAAACTAAATATTTTTAAAAAATTTTACATTAGATTTTAAATATAGTTTTTAGTATTAGTTTCATAAATTTTCCTGGTTTATAGACTACAATTTTCATTATATATACCTCCCTTAGCAAAAGAGCCATGAAATGCCTAGGGCTACTAATGCTATTGCAACTACTGTTACCCAACACCATACTGGTAGTAAGATACTTATTGCTACTCCTACCCCAAAAGCAAGACAAAATAAACCTATTGTTTTTCTAAAAGCACCCCAAAACACTTTTACACCTCTCTTTTTGACAAATAATATAAAATATTGTAAAATATTTAATATATATTATGAAAGAATTTTAATATGGTGATGCTCAAAATGAAAATTTATAATAAATCTAGTAAAAAAGATATAATGAAAATGGTTACTAAGCTTGGAAGCGTATATAAAGATGCAAAATGCGGCCTTGATTATAATTCTCCTTTTTCTCTTGTTATTTCCTTAATACTTGCAGCGCAATGCACAGATGCACGTGTTAACGTTATTTGCCCTATTCTACTTAGTAAATATCCAAATGCTTCAAGTCTTTCCAAAGCAAATATAGATGACATAGAAAAAATTATTTATCCTTGTGGCTTCTATAGAAACAAAGCAAAAAATATTAAAGGATGTTGTGAAAAAATTGTTAATGACTTTGATGGAAAAGTTCCTGATACTATGGATGAACTGGTTTCTCTTCCTGGAATTGGTAGAAAGTCTGCAAATATTATACTGCAGGAGTGTTTTGATAAAACTGTTGGAATTGCTGTTGATACTCATGTAACACGAATAACTAGAAAAATGGGAATTTCAAATAAAGATTCACAGGAAAAAATAGAAATGGAACTTATGAAAAAATTACCAAAATATTATTGGAATAAAATTAATCACATACTTGTTAATCATGGGAGAAAATATTGTATTGCGAAGAAACCTGATTGTATTAATTGTCCAATAAATAATTTATGTCCAAAAAATGATTAGGAGCCTTACTCCTAATCATTTTCTATTCCTAGAGTTTGAAAAACTATATCTACAAATATTTTTTCATCAACTATTTTTTTATGATTTATTAAATCAATTATCCCATATATTAAAACATATGCTGTTTCTTTTGGATGATTTAATTTTATAAAACCGCTACTTAATGCTTCTGTTATAACCTTTTCAATTAAATTTGCTAGTCTATCAATTGTGGCATAAACCATACTCATATATAAATCTTTATTTTTTTTATTATTGAACTTTTCAAGTGGACTTGTATTATCTTTATATAATTTAACAAGCATCTTAATAGTTGTCTCTATTTTTTCTTTCCAATTATCATATTTCATTTGAATGCCATCAACACTATTTTCAAGTTCTATACAGAAAGCTTCAACATACTCATTAATAATTATTTCCAGTATTTCTTCCTTACTTTTAAAATAATAATAGAATAAACCTTGTGCCATTCCAACATTTTTTACAATATCACGTATAGAAACATTATTTACGCCTTTTTCATCTATAAGATTTTTCGATATCTCTACTATTTCCTGTTTCTTTTTTGTTGGTATTTTTTTACTATCCATAATATACTCGTATAATCAATTATATAGAAATATATTTAATTGATTAATCCCTTTCTCCTTATATAATATATTTTAGCACAGCGCTTTAATTATGTCAATAATTAAAGTGCCCATATTTGAGTAAATCTACATTATTGGTATACTTATATAAAAAGTCGTTCCCATATCATCACTGTCAAAGCTTATTTCCCCGTTAAATTCACCTTTTATAACTGAATATGCAAGATATAGTCCAAGTCCTGTTCCAAAAGTTCCTTTAGTTGTAAGTATATTTTTAAAAATATATGGTTTAATTGTTGGATCTAATCCACCAGCAAAATCCCTAACTTTTATTAAAGCCATTTTATTAGGTCCTCTAGATAAAGAGACATCGATTTTTCCTCCAATATCTCCATATGCTTGTGCAGCATTTACAACTAAATTTGTTAAAACTTGACCCAATTTTGTAGGATCGCCTTCTATAGATAAATCATCATCTATTGTAATATTGAGTTCTGATTTGTTTTTGCATACCTCATGATATGTTATTACTTTAATATCATTAATGACTTCACTTATTTTAAAATTAACTTTTGTTGTTCCACCTAAATTTCTTATTTGATTTCTCATACTGTTTACAATATTAATTATTTTAGTTGCACAATTATCCATTCTTTGTAAAATTTCTTTTTCAGATTCATTTCTATCAGGATTTTGACTTAACATAGTTATGCCTGTCTTTATTGCTGAAATTGGTGTGTTTATGTCATGTGCTACTCCACCTGCAAGTTCACCGATTGATACTAGTTGTCCTTGTTTTACTATTATTTCTTGTTTTTCTTCTATTTCTTTTATATCTAATTTATGCTGTGTTATATCTTTAAATAAAAGTAAAGTTCCAATATATTGATTTTTATTTTTTTTAGCTTTTATAGGGTGAATGTCTACTTCAAAGAACTTTTCATCATTTTTATACCTAAAGTTATATTCAACATTTTGCATTGTGTCATTTTTTTTGGTTTGATTAATTATTTTTTTTAGTTTATTTATATCAAATAATTTATTTTTAGATATTAATTCAAATAAGTTCTTTTCTTTAGAAAATTCCTCCAATTTTGAAAATGTTTTTCTAAATGTTAAGTTAGAATCTGCTATTGTTCCATCAACTGAAATAACAACAAACGCGTCTGACATAGTATCTGTTACTGTTTCAAGTGCAACAGGTGTAATATTTAAAGCTTTGTATTTTATTATAGCTATCATGTAAAAAATAAGTGTTATACAAAATAGTGTTGGTGTTATGTATATTGATATATTTATTATTCTTGCTGTGCCTAGCATATTAACAACTAATGGTATTAAACTTCCAATTATCATTAATGCCGTTTGCCTTGTAAAAAAACCTGATTTTTTTATTGATATATTTATCATTTTTACCATAAATATAAATGCTAAAATATATGAATATATAGTATTAATGTAAAAAGCTGGTCCATATATAGTTTCATAAAATTTAATTGAATAAACTTTATAAAATAAGCTATGTAAATCATTTGTCCATAAAATAATTAAACACATAATAGGAACTATATATAAAAGGAACCATTTTTTATTAAATTTAATATTATTATCGTTATAGTAAAAAGATAGCACTATCAAAGTTGGAAATAACAAGCATATTCCAATATATGTAATGTAATCAAAATATATGGGTTTTATATTAAAATTAAAGGCAATTGATACTTTTTGTAATAATAGTCCAAAACACCATATTATTAAAAAAACAAATAGCATTGACATTACATTTGAAAGTTTATTTCTTTTTAAATTTAACTTCATTACTATAACAAGTACAACACTTACTAATATAGCAATGGTAAGTAATATTTCTTCCACTTTTTTCCTCCTTATTCTATATTTTCTATATACTTTATTATATATTTATCCTCAATTTCAGGCCACTCAAACCCTATCTTCTTTAAATATGAAATTGTATAATCACATTTAATTTTAATATTTGATAAATAATTTAGCTCGTTATTTTTTCCAAGATCATTAATTATTCCAGCTAATATATCTCTTTTATTTGAGTGAGCAATTTGGGTTATTTTCTTTGCAAATTCTTCTTGTGTTACAATTTTAATTTCTATATTTTCTTTTTTTAATATCTCAAAAAATCTTTTTATACATACATGTTTATTATCATATAAATGAAACATATTATGTCTTGTATTAAAATATTGCATAATTTTTATAATTGCCTCTGCTGTAACATCAACAGGTGTAAATTCTAAGTACATATCTTTGTTATTTTCAGGAAATATTTTTAATGAAATTAAAGTTTTTATTCTATTTGCAAAAGCGTTATCTTCAGCATTATACTGAAATTTTAAATCACTATACCTATTTGTTAAATTTCCAATTCTTACAATATTAGCCTGTAAGCCTTTTATCATATAATCAAGAACTATTTGTTCTGCCTTAAATTTTGTACATACATATACATTTTCAAGATTTTGGTTTTTATAAAAACATGTTTCATCAAATGTAAATCCTTTAGATTTTTTTAAATTGTAATTTGATGTTTCAAAAGCATTTCCAGATACACTTACAGTTGAAATATGTATTAGTTTTATATTTTTTTCATAACATAATTTTGCTATTGCATAGGCACTATCTACATTTATCTTTTTAAAAAAGTTAGTATCACCATGATGTTTTACACAGGCTGCAGAATTTATTACAAAACTTATATCATTAATAATTTTACTTATTCCATCTTTTAATTTTTCATAATCTGTTATATCAGCTGTTATTGGAATAATACGATTACCGATTTCATCATCATACTTATCTCCAAAGTAAAAATTTAAAATTTCTCTTAACCTTTGTGTACAGTCTTTACCATTTTTTTCTCTTACAATGCAATATATTTTACCAGTTTCATTTTTCATAAATTCATCTAATATATGAGAACCTAAAAAACCTGTGGCACCTGTAAGCAATATATTTTTAGCCTTAATTTTTTTAGGAACATAGCTTTCATCAGAATTTGAAATTAAAACTTCATTATATTTTTGGTTATTGGCATAATTACTTTGAATTAATTCTATATTTTTTCTGTATTTAGCCTTATTAATTAGCTCTTTATCAAGAATCATTTTTTCTAAGTCGATTATAGTTGGATACTTAAATAAATCTTCATATTCAATATGAATTCCAATATTTAAAAGTTCAATTTGAATTTTTATTGCATCAAGTGAATCAGTTCCTAGTTCAAAAAAATTATCATTAACTCCAAAATTTGTCTTTTTTATAACTTTCTGCCAAACTTTGTATATACTATCTTGAATTTTTGTACTTGGCATAATATTCTTTCTATTTTCTTCTACCCCTACATAAGTAGAGCACAATTTTTTTCTATCAATTTTTCCATTTAGTGTCATTGGAAATGTTTCTTGCAATACAAAAATTCCTGGTACCATATATAATGGTAATTTTTTGTATAAGAATTTTATCATCGAATTTTTATCAATATCATTTCCCTTATTTCTTAAAGTATAAAAGCAAACAAGTTTATTATCCTTAAGTGAAACAATATTATTATCAATATTATCAAATTTATTTATTTGTTTTTCAATCTCTTGCAATTCTACTCTTTGCCCATTTATTTTTACTTGTAAATCTATTCTTTCTAAGACATATAATTCACCACTAAAATCAAGTTTACACAAATCTCCTGTAAGGTATATTCTTTTTTCTAAATCTTTATCATATACAAAACTTTTTTTTGTAATTTCATCTCTTTTATAATACCCCGTTGAGACACTGTCACCTGCTATTGCAAGTTGCCCACTTATATTAATAGGTAATAATCTATTTTTTGAATCTAATATATATACATATGTATTATCAATAGGTTTTCCTGCATTTACTGTTTTACCATTCAATTTCTTTAATGTTGACCAAATTGTAGTTTCACTTGGACCATAGACATCATATATTTCTGCATTTGTCAAAATTCTTAAATTATCTACAATATCTTCTCCTACTATTTCGCCACCTAGTAATATTTTTTTTATTTTCTTCATAAAAATACTATTATTATCATTTAATAATAATTTTAATTTAGTTGGTGTAGTTTGAATAATATTAACATTATTTTTTACACATAGTCTACTAAGTTCATTTCCATTGACACACTCTACTTCATTTGCAAATATCATAGTAGCTCCGTAAGATAGTGTCACCCAAATTTCAAGTCCAAATATATCAAAACATACTGTTGTTATAGACGCAACATTATCTTCCTTTTTTATATTTACTTTTTTATTTATTCCTATTATAAAATTAAGTAAATTACTATTTGATATTACAACACCTTTTGGTTTTCCTGTTGAACCTGATGTATAAATTATATATGAATTTATATTTTCGGGATTAACATCTATCTTATCTAATTTATTTGAATATTTCTCACATATTTCTTCAAATTTTTGATCTGTAGCATAAATAATTGTTTCATTATTTATTTTCTTTTCTGAAATTATAATCTTTGGTTCACTATTATTAAGAATATAATTTATTCTTTCACTTGGGTATGTTATATCAATTGGAATATATGTTGCTCTACATTTTAAAGTTGCAATTAATGTCACTATAAGCTTAATATTTCTTTTCATACATATAGCAATTTTATCATTTGGACTTACACCATTTTCTATAAAGAAATTAGCAACTGCATTTGCCCTATTATTTAACTCTTCATAAGTTAATTTTTCATTTCCAAAAACAAGTGCTATATCATTAGGATGTTTTTTTACCTGTTCTTCGAAGAGTTCTATAACAGATTTGTCTTTTGGATAATAAGTTTTTGTATCATTAAATTCATACAAAATTTTATTTTTTTCCTCTTTAGACATTATTTCTATATTTTCTACATCAATGTTTTCATCTAAAATCGCATTTTCAATTATTGCAATAATTCTAGTATGCAAATATTCTATTTCTTTTATTGAAAAAAGCTCATTTAAATAATCATAATTTATTTCTAAAATACCTGTGCTATCCATATCTAAAATATGAATTTGTAAGTCTTCATTTTGATAATTATTCCCATACCATTTTGTATCATACTTTTCCTTATCTTCAAATTCAACCCTTGCATTTTGATATGATAACATCGTGCTATATAGATTATCACTAAAGTTACTTCTTTCTCTTATACCCTTTAAAGTTTTAATATATGGAAATTTTTGATGCCTAAACATACTCATAGTATTTTTTGCAATTTCATGTGCTAAATCTAAAAATTTAATATTTTCCTCAATTTTTACTCTTAAAGGTAAAGTTGACACAAACATTCCAATCATTTGTTTTTCTTTAAAATTCGATCTATTTAAAGAAGGAGTTCCTATCACTATATCATTTTTTTCTGTTATTCTATACATATATGTAGAAAGAGCTGTAAGAAACATAACATATGGTGAAATTTTATTATTTTTACAATAACTTATAATTTTATCATTTAATTCTTTATTTAACTTTACATTATATCTACTTGATGAATTTTCTATTTTTTTAGTATTATCTTTAATTGAAATTTTACTTGAGATTCCATCCAAATACTCTTTCCAAAATTCTTCATCTTTTCTATATTTTTCACTATTTTTATACTCTTCTGTTGAATTTATATATGAAATATAACTTGGTACTTCATCTTCTATAACATTACCTGTTTTTTCTAATGACTCATAATTTTTTACAAATTGGTCTATAATTTTAGAATAGCTCCATGCATCAGATATAACATGGTGCATTTTTAAAAGAATCGAACCTTTTTCATTGCCGTAATCAAGTATCTTAAAAGAATATAATTTATCATTTTGTATATCTATATCCTCTGATTTAAACTTGTTTATATATTCATTTTTATTTTCTTCATTTTCTATTTTTATAACTTCTATATTACTGCATAAATACTCTTCTACTTTTTGATATGGCTTGTTATCATTAATATATAGGTGTATTCTCATAGCATCATTACTTTTTATTATATTATTTATTGCTTTTTTACAATATTCTATATTAAATCCCTTGTTTATATTGATAATCCCTGTAATTAAATTTACTTTGCTATTTCCATATATTTTATTTTCAAGCCATATATTTTGTTGTGGAAAAGTAAGATTATATTTCTCATTCATAATATATCAACCCCAATTTTACGTATATTAACGTTTTCCTACATATGTTTAGTATATCAAAAGCTAAAACATTATTCAATACATTTTTGACAATTTTTAGTGTATTTTCTATTGGAAAATAATTACAAGAGAAAGATTTAGAATAAAAAAATTATAATTAATTTTATTGTTTTTAACACATAATTAAGAACTATATGAGGTAATTTATATTCACTAAGAAAAAAATCTTAAACATTTTGTAAAAACTATTGACAAACAAATTAATATATGGTAACATTATAATTGTTGCGGGTATGGTGAAACTGGCAGACACGCGAGTCTTAGAAGCTCGTGCCGCGAGGCGTGAAGGTTCAAGTCCTTTTACCCGCACCATTTTTTTATTTTTCATATATTTTTTGAATATTAAACACATAAGTATTAAGCTTATGTGTTTATTTTTGCATAAATTTTACTTAATAAAATAAAATTAAATAGGTGATTTTGTGGATAAAATATATTTGAAAAAATTTATATTATCATATAATGATATATGTAATCTTCTAAATGAATTTTGTAATAATAAAAAATATGAATGTAGATTAAGAAAAGAACCCACTTTATATTACAGCCATTTTGGTTATCCTTTTAATTCATATAGTATTGGAACCGGTTCAAAACATGTTGTTATATTAGCTAACACACATGGATGTGAGATAATAACTTCTCTTTTTGTTTTAGAATTTATTTTAACCCTTATTCTAAACGATAATGTATACTACTATTTTTCAAAACAATATACATTTCATTTTATCCCTCTTTTAAATCCAGAAGGTTTTATAATTTCATCATCACAGGTATATTTTAACTTAAAGGATTTAAGTCAAGATGAAATTCAAAAAATTTCAAAAATGTACCTAGAGGCATATAACATTGATGATAAAATAGCAAGTAAAAATGTAAAAAAAGATAAATTATATAAAAGTATACTTAGAACTTCTTGCACATTAATTGAAAATAAAAATATGATAAGAAGTGTAAATAACATACTAAAAAATTGTAATTTAAATAGTAAAGTTCTCCCTGTTTGGGCTGCTAATGCTCTAGGATTTGATCCAAATTCTAATTCACTGCATAAATTTTGTGAAATGAAATCTTTAAGAAATGGCTGGATATTTTCTAAACTAAGGTATAATGACATTCCAGTTACAATTCCAAGTCCTATGTCCTACCCTGGAAGAAAACCTCTAGATCCATGTTGCCCTGAAAATGTATTTCTATATAAATATTTAACTAATCTATTTTTAGGATTACCAAAATATAATTCTAAATTAATTGCTATTTTTTCTTACCATTCAACAGGTGGTGAAATTTATGGATATCCTGATAAATGTATATCATCTAAAAATAATATAAAATTACATGATTTAGCAATGGATATATATTCAAGTGAAACTGGATATACCAAAATCGAAGAAGAATTAAAATATGGTGTTATGGATTATTACAGAGCATATTTTGAAAATGTGGTCTCTCTTACTATAGAACTTTCAAAATTAAATGGAAATCCTATAGGTCCTTTTTCAGATTTAGATAGCTTATTTAACGAATTTTCTAATAATAAAAAAGCTATTTTAAAAGCAATAGAAAATCTAGGCACATGCTAATATGAATAAGTCTTAATTTTTATTTAATTTTTTTATTAATTTCATCAATAATAACGTTAAAATCTTTTTAGAACAAATAACTAAATCATAATATTTTTTGTATTTTTAATTGACAAACTTATGTTTGTTTGATATAATTACCTCGTATTGAAAAGAGGTATGTATATATGAATTTAAATTTAATTTTACTATGCATAATCATATTCTTAATTATAGTTTTAATGATTATGGTTATATCAAACAAAAAGAATAAAAATAATTCCAAAGAATTTAAAGAGCTCAGGATGGAACTTTCTTCCATGCTTATGCAAACACGTGAGGAATTAAATAAAAACATTGGTACAAGAATTGCTGAAACAGCTAATATTCAGCAAACATCTCTTGCTAACCTTACAAATATTAATGAAACAAAACTTGATAATATTCGTAAAGCTGTTGAAGATAATTTGTCAAAAATACAAAGAGATAATAACGATAAACTTGAAAAAATGCGTATAACAGTTGATGAAAAATTACAAGGAACTCTTGAGAAAAGGCTTGGCGAGTCGTTTAAACTTGTAAACGATAGACTTGAATCTGTATATAAAGGTCTTGGTGAAATGCAAAACCTTGCACAAGGTGTCGGAGACCTAAAAAAGGTTTTTTCAAACGTAAAATCAAGAGGATATTGGGGCGAAGTTCAATTAAGTGCAATTTTAGAACAATTTTTAACAAATGAACAATATGATAAAAATGTTAAAACAAAACCAAATACTAATGACTTAGTAGAATTTGCAATTAAACTTCCAGGAAAAAATGATAACGAATTTGTATGGCTTCCAGTTGATTCAAAATTTCCTATTGAGGATTACTCAAGGCTTGTAGATGCGCAAGATATTGGTGATGTATCTCTTGTTAATGAATGTAGAAAGAAATTAGAGAACTCAGTTAAATCATTTGCAAAAGATATTTTTGATAAATATATTGAACCTCCTTATACAACAGACTTTGGTATAATGTTTTTACCTACTGAAAGTTTATACTGCGAAGTTTTAAGAAATACTGGGCTTTGTGAATTTATAGCTCAAAAGTATAGGATAACTGTATCTGGTCCAACTACTTTCGTTGCACTTCTTAACAGTTTACAAATGGGATTTAAATCTCTTGCTATTGAAAAACGAACAAGCGAAGTTTGGCAACTATTAGGTATGGTAAGAAGTGAATTTACTAAATTTGGTGACTTACTTGATAAAACCAACAAGAAGCTTCTTGAAATATCCTCTACTATGGAACTTGCATCAAGAAAATCTAGAACAATTGAAAGAAAATTAAAAAAAGTTGAAGCATTGCCTGTTCCAGATGAGGAAAAATTTTATGGAAATGAAATTCAAGATGTAATACAATTAGATAATTAATACATACTAATACTAGGAATTAATCCTAGTATTTTTTTACTTATGTATACTATTTCTTTACATTAAAAATATTTTGTGCTAAAATATTTTTGATAATTTGTATAAAATACAAATTTTAAGGAGGAGATTAAATGTCAAAATTAAAAGCAGTAATACTTGCTGCAGGAAAAGGAACAAGAATGAAATCAGAACTTCCAAAAGTTCTACATAAAATATATGATAGATGTGCAATAGATTACGTATGTGATGCTTGTGAAGGCGCTGGTATTAAAGATATTAACATAGTTGTAGGCCATAAAGCCAACCAAGTCGTTGAACATGTAAAAAATAGAAATAATGAAATAAAGTTTTGCTACCAGGAATCTCAACTTGGTACAGGTCATGCTGTTATGCAAGCAAAAGATAATATAGACGATGATGATTTAGTACTAGTTATAAACGGCGATCAACCACTTATATCTTCTAAAACAATTAAATCTATGATTTCTTTTTGTGAACAAGGAAATTATGGTGGTGTTGTACTTTCTGGAATTGTTGATCATCCAGGATCTCTTGGTCGTGTTATACGTGATGGTAAAGGAAACTTAAATAGAATTGTTGAAAGAAAAGATTGTAATGAAGACGAAGAAAGAGTTAAAGAAGTAAATATAGGTGTATACTGCTTTAATGGAAAACTATTAAAAGAATCATTTAGTAAACTAGATGATAATAACGCTCAAAATGAATATTATATTACAGATATACCTGTCCATATAAAAAATGCTGGATATAACTTTGGTGTTTGTACCATTGCTGATATGTCAGAATTTCAAGGAATAAATTCTCGTGAAGAGTTATCTCTTGCTACATGTACACTACTTAACAAAACAAGAAAACTTCATATGGCAAATGGTGTTACATTAATTGATCCATCTAGTACATATATAAGTATAGATGCAAAAATAGGTAGAGATACAATTATATATCCAGGAACTAATATACAAGGTGAAACAGTAATTGGTGAGAACTGTGTAATCGGACCAAATTCACATATAATATCATCAAAAATCGGAAATAATGTATCTGTTGAAACAAGTAAAATTACAGAAAGTACAATTGCAGATAATTGTAAAATAGGACCTTTCGCACATATACGTCCTAAGTGTGATATTGCAAATAATTGTAAAGTAGGCAGCTTTGCTGAAACAAAAAATGTTACTGTAGGAGAAAATACAAAAATTCCTCATCTAATTTATACAGGAGATGCAACAATAGGTAAAAATGTTGAAATTGCTTGTGGCGTTATTACTGCCAATATGAATACAAAGTGGGAAAAGAATAGAACAGAAATTAAAGATGGTGCCTTTGTAGGTTGTAACTCTACTCTAATTGCACCAGTTACAGTTGGTAAAGAAGCAGTTGTTGGTGCTGGATCTGTTATAACAAAAAATGTTCCAGATAAAGCTCTTGCTCTTGAAAGAGGAAATGAAATAGTAAAAGAAAACTATAAAAAATAGTATTTAATCGCAAAAAAGAATTATGAATCACATCGATTTTTAATTCTTTTTGCTTTTTTTTAACTTTCTCTTGTATATTTTTATATTTTGATATACAATGATATATGATATATAATGTTTTTACGGAGGATAAAAATGATAAATTATTTAGATAAACTACAAGAAAAATGTAAAATTCCAGACAATTTTATGTCCATTGTATCTTCCCTATTTGATAGATTAATTGACTTTGGATATGTAAATAGTTCTGGTGCAAAAAAACTTACAAAAAAGTTATATGACAACATTGACACATTAATACTTGGAAAAACAATAGGATTAGATTATAAATCAGGATACTATGATGCAGTTAAAAAAGAGTTATACATAAAGGATATACAAAATATTGAATCAATATATCTTCGTATTATTTATGTAATAACTACAACTGAAATTAGTGAAGGTGTATATGGCGTAGGTTATTCAACTTCTACCCTTTCACGTTCTGATTATAAAATACAACATAAAAATTTTGGAATAAACAGAGCTGTTGTCTCTAATCTTGTTTGTCGACTTTTATACACAATTCCAGAAACTTTAAGCATAGTTCCAACATATCGAACTTTTAATAGTGATTTCTTAGGAAATGAAGTAAAAAGTGATAATGATATATATTTTTTAGAGGGAAAAATACTAAGTCAAATATGCTATTCATTAAATCTTAATGAAGAAGATCTATATAACAACTTATTCTCTCATTCTCCAAATAAATATTTATCTAGATTTTTCTCTAAAAGCAAGATCAAAAATTTAGATGAAATATTAAAAGATTTAGACAATGTAAGTAGGGCTTATTCAAACTACAATAAGCTATGTTTTTTAAATAGTAAATTAAATACCAATTATATTAATATTAAGAAAAATATTTTAAATGAAGGAGCAAATGATTTAAAAAAAGAAAATCAAAAAATTAAACTTGCTATTGAAAGTGCTCTTATCAAACTTTCACCAGAAGAACTTGATGATGATGAAAATTCAGCAATAGAAGTTAGCCTTTCTGGTAAAATAAATGAATTGGAAGAAACTATTTTAAAAATTATTTCCTCTATACAAAATAAATTAGTTGATATTTTAATTAATGAAAAAGATAATTATTCAATAATTTCTTATTCAATAAAACTTAAAACTTTGGATAAAATACTTATTGTTCCAAACAAAAAACTAAAGACTACTTTATTTGAAACCATAAGTATAGAGCTTTTAAGTAATGGCGAAAACAACGCTTCAAATTTAATTGAAAAAATTAAATATAGTATTGTAAATGAAATAATTTCTAGCGATAAATATATAAAAATATATAAAAATATGTACTTTAAAAAACTTGATGGTCTAGGTCTTGATAACAAAACAAGCATTGTTGCCTTAAATGTGGATAATGAATTTATGCAATTAGTAGAGATTACTTCTCTTAATAAGGTAACTAAAAATTTAGCAAATAATACAAGAAAGTTACAACTTGATAGTCTTGGTTACCTACTTAATAATCCATCAGCTGTTTCTTCTAATATTGCAACTATTGAAAAAATTATAACATGCATAAGAAACCACAATAGTAATTTTAATAATGTAAAAATTGAAGATATTTATATGACAAGCTATAAAGATTTTAAAATAATAGTTATTAGACAAAACGGTAACTTTAGTGTTTTGAAACTTTCTAATAAAGATGGTGAATTATCTACTAAATCGGTTAAACTTTCAGATAATTTTTCTATTTTCAGTTTTTCTAATTCAAAATCAAATTTACCTACTGTGTATAAAGAAAAGAAAACTGGACCATTCAAAAAAATTCTTGCTATATTTGGAATTATATAAGAAGGACACAAAAAATCAACCTTATTACATTCTAATGTAAGGTTGATTTTTTTATTTTTATTTTTATTTCTACTTTACTTATATACAATAATATTATTTATTAAAAACATTATAACCAAGATTAATATAAATAAATACCAGTATTTATTTAATATTCTATTCATAAAAGTCAAATATTTATTACTATTTTTAAATATATCAATTAAAATGAATACGCATGATAATAATATAAATATAAACATGAATACAGAAAAAATATTATATTTAAGTGCTCCTAGCAAATTTAGTTTAAATATCTCCCCTATAGCTCTTGTCATACCACATCCTGGACAAGAAATACCAAGTATGCTCTTAAACATACATGGTATTTCTATTTTTAATACAAATAATACTATAAACATAAATGTAACAATTAATAAAATTGCAGTATTTACAATTCTATTTTTATTATTCTTTAAGATCGTTTCCATAAGCATCTTTTGAAGTCTCACCAGCAAGTAGTAAAATTCCTTCTATTAGTCCCCATATTGCTGATACAGGTGAAAGAATTCCACAACTAAGTATAGTTATTAACAATTGCGCTACAGCTTTACCTGTAAATCCAAGGTAAAAATTATGAACACCAAATGATCCTAAAAATATACCAAATAATCCAGCTGCAACCTTAGATTTTTGATTAACACTATTATTTGTAGTGTTATTTACTGTAGTATTAGCAGTATTGTTTGAACTATTAACAGTATTATCTTTAATAGGTGATGTACTTTCAGTTACAACGCTTTCCTTAACTGGTTGTTCATTTACAACATTTGTTTGTCTTGAAGCACATTCGTCACATACTTCTTTTCCATTTTCAATTTCTTTTCCACAATATTTGCAAAACATACTTTTCCCTCCTAATTATTATAATTAAATTATAACACCTATATTTAATATTTACAAGATAAATTCAAAAATTATTACTATTTTTACTACATATCTTATTTTTTTATAACGCTTACAGCTATTCCATCACCTATATTCATTACTGTAGATTTTAATCTTTTATCGCTATTTATAATTTCTAAATAACTTCTAAGTCTATTTACCGCCGTCCTATGTTTATGTTCGTTATAATCAGATAGCACTCTTCCTTTAAATAAAACATTATCTGCAATAATAATTGCACCATCTTTTGCAAGTCTAATGCCATTTTCTAAAAATTTTAAATATTGACCCTTAGCTGCATCTATAAAAACTACGTCATATGAATTATCTTCATTTAAATTTGGTAAATATTCTGTAGCATCTGCATGAACAACATCTATGAATTTTGAATAACCAATACTATTTATATTTTTTATTGCTTCCTCATATCGTTTGTCATTTCTTTCAATAGTTTTTACATAAACTTCTTCCTCTAATTCATTTACAAAATTTATTGCTGAATATCCAACAGCTGTTCCTATTTCTAATATTTTTTTAGGCTTTTTTATTCTTAATATTAATTTTATAAAATCTAGAGATATATCCTGAAGTATAGGAACTTTGTTTTTAATAGCCTCTTCTTTTATACTAGTTATAATTTCATCTTTATCCATCAATTTGAAATCTCCTTTAGTAAATTATCAACTTTTTTACCATTATATACAACATCATATAGTAAATTAATTGATCGTACTTCTACTTTTTTTTGCTTTAATATGTCATATATAGCGTCTAATGTATATAATCCTTCTACAGTCTTTACATTCATATTATTAAGGGCTTCATCTTTGCTCATACCCTTTCCTATAAGTTTTCCAAATGAATAATTTCTACTTTTTGGGCTTAAACATGTAAGGAGTAAATCCCCTATTCCTGCATATGAATAAACAGTTGCTTCCTTTCCCCCTAAAACTCCCATAACAAGTCTAAAATCATTTAATATGTTTGTAAATAAAGCTGCTCTAGTAGAGTCAGTATCTTCCTCACCATTTAACATCGCACAAATAATAGCAAATACATTTTTTATAGCTGAACAAATCTGTGTTCCTATTATATCAGAAGTTTTTGTAAGATTTAATCTTTCAGTTGATATTACACTTTCAATCATATCTTTACATTTATCATTTTCTGATGCAATGACAATTCCAATATTTGCACCATTTGCGACTTCAATAGCAAATGATGGGCCTGCAAACACACATATATTTTCTGCATCTATACATTCATTTAAAACATCAGTCATAAATAAATTGGTATCTCTTTCAATTCCCTTAGTTACTATACAAATTGTTTGATCTAAAGTTATATAATCTTTTAATTTATTTGCGACTTCTCTTACTGCAACTGCAGGTACAGCTATAAATATAACAGAAGAATCTTTTACACATTTTTCTAAATCAGTTGTTAATTCAACTTTTTTATCTATTTTAACATTAGGGAGAACGACCGTGTTCTCCCTCTTTAGTTCAACTGCTTTTAACTCATCTTCAAAATTAGTCCACATTGACACTTCAACATCTTTTTTTAAAATCTTAGTCAGTGCAATACCGAATGCACCCATCCCAAGTATTGAAACTTTCATATATCCCCCTTTATTTGTTTTATTCGTCTTTCTTTAAATCTTCTTCCTTAATACGAATATGTACATCATCAAGTTGAGATTTATTAACCACACTTGGTGCGCGCATAAGTAGATCTCTTGCTTTTGAGTTTTTAGGAAATGCTATAACTTCACGAATATTTGATTCTTCTAAAAGAAGCATTATCATTCTATCAATTCCAGGGGCTGCTCCAGCATGTGGAGGTGCTCCATATGAGAATGCATTAAATAATGAACCAAATCTTTTCTTTACATCTTCCTCTGTATAACCTGCTATTTCAAAAGCTTTTACCATTACTTCTGTATCATGATTTCTAACAGCTCCTGATGCAAGTTCATATCCATTACCTACTAAATCAAATTGATATGCAATTACATCTAGTGGATCTTTATTTAATAAACTATCAAGACCACCTACAGGCATAGAAAATGGATTATGTGAAAATTCAATTTTTCCATCATCATCTAATTCATACATAGGGAAATCAACTATAAAGCAAAATCTATATGCATCTTTTTCAATTAAATCAAGTCTTTTTCCAAGTTCTATTCTAATATCTCCTGCATCTTTACATGCTTTTTTATATTCATCTGCAACAAAGAATAAAGCATCTTCTTCTTTTAAGTCACATATTTCTTTTATTTTCTCTAATACATCTCCTGTAACAAATCTTGCTATTGAACCACTCATTTCAAAACCTGCATTTGCTTTTACCCATGCAAGACCTTTTAGTCCTAATTCATTTATAGCAAAATCTCCCATTTGATCAAAGAATTTTCTTGGTAAATCTTTTGCATTTATTTTTATAGCTTTTACTGTCTTACCTTTAAATACCTTAAAATCAGAATCTACAAATGCATCTGTTACATCATCAATTACAAGTGGATTTCTAAGATCTGGTTTATCTGTACCATATTTATCCATTGCAACTTTAAATGGTATTCTTTCAAATGGAGTATCTGATATCTTTTTACCTTCAGTAAATTCTTTGAAAGTTGATGTTGCAACCTCTTCTAAAACATTTAGAACATCTTCTTGAGTTGCAAACTCCATTTCAAAATCAAGTTGATAGAATTCACCTGGAGATCTATCTGCTCTTGGATCCTCATCTCTAAAACAAGGTGCAATTTGATAATATTTATCAAATCCAGATATCATCAAAAGTTGCTTAAATTGTTGAGGAGCTTGTGGAAGTGCATAAAACTCTCCCGGATGTAATCTACTTGGTACTAAGAAATCTCTAGCTCCTTCTGGAGAAGAATTTGCAAGAATAGGTGTCTGAACTTCTGTAAAATTCATACTATCCATTTTATCTCTTAAAAACTTAAGTACCTTTGATCTAAATACGATCTTTTTATGTATTTCTTCATTTCTTAAATCTAAAAATCTATATTCAAGTCTTAAATCTTCTCTTACATTTTCACTTTCTTCTACTTTGAAAGGAAGCACATTTTTAGCCTTTCCAAGTACAGTTAAACTATTTACTCTTACTTCTATCTCTCCTGTTTTAATAGCAGGATTTACATTTTGGGCGTCTCTTTTTAAAACTTCACCCTCAACGCATATTGTTGATTCAACTGTTACTTTAGATACCTTATCAATCATATCTTCTGTATTTATTAAAAGTTGAGTTACACCATAATGATCTCTTAAGTCAACAAATATAACTCCTCCAAGATCTCTTATTGTTTTTACAAAACCTGAAAGTTTTACTTTTTTTCCAACATCTTCTAAACCTAATTCATTACACTTATGTGTTCTATATTCATGCATTTTCTATCTTCTCCTTTATTACATCTATATCTAATTTAATATTTTCTTGATCTCCAGTACTCATATTCTTAAATACACACTCGTTATTTTTTAACTCATTTTCTCCAAGTATGATAACAAAACTTGCTTCTATTTTATTTGCATATTTAAACTGTGCATTAAAACTTTTATTTGAAATATTTGTTTCAACCACATATCCGATACTTCTTAATTTATCTACATATTTTGCTATGCTAAAATATGTATTATCATCAGTTAAAAAGTATACATCTACTTTATTTTTTATACTCTTATCAAGTCCATATTCTTTTAAAAGAATTATAAGTCTATCAATTCCCATTCCAAATCCTACTGCAGGAGTATTTGCACCACCAATAATTGATACTAAAGAGTCATATCTTCCCCCTCCACCTACAGCAAGGTCTAAATCTTTTGATACATATTCATATACAGTCTTGTTATAATAATCAAGTCCTCTAACAATTCCTGTATCAACCCTATACGGAATATCTAAATTATCTAATGCATTTTTTACATTTTCAAAGTCTTTACTACATTCTTCACATAGAAAGTCTGTTATAACTGGTGCATCTTTTAATATCTTAGCACACTTTTCTTCTTTGCAATCAAGCATTCTTAGAGGATTTTTTTCATATCTTATTTTACAAGTACCACACATATTAGCTAAGTTTGGTTTTATATATTCCTTTAATTTTTGTATGTATTTACTTCTACATTCCTTACATCCTATTGAATTTATTGTAAGCTCTATTTTATCTGCAAGATTTAATCTTTTTAAAAGTTCATAAGATACTTTTATTGTTTCAATATCTGCAAGATATGAGCTACTACCAAACATCTCAACACCGAACTGAGAAAATTCCCTATATCTTCCCTTTTGCATTTTTTCATATCTATACATTTTACCTGTATACCACAATTTTACAGGTGAAGTCATTTTAGAAGAAAGTCCATTTTCAATATATGCACGAACAACACCAGCCGTAAGCTCTGGTCTTAAAGTAATGCTTCTGTTACCTTTATCTAAAAAAGTATACATTTCTTTTGTAACAATGTCCGTCTCATCACCAACTCCTCGAGCATAAAGTTCTGTGGCTTCAAATACAGGTGTCCTTATTTCTTGTATATTATGTACTCTACATATCTCTTTTATCTCTTTTTCTATATATTGCCATAAAATCGACTCATCTGGTAATATATCTTTACAACCTTTTTGTCTAGTGATATTCATTAAATTACCTCACTTATTTCTCACACGCTAAATTATACCACAACAACGTACGTTATGCAAGAAATGGTATGCCAAAACGCTAGGATTTTTACAAAAAAATACCAACTACCTTTTAGGTAATTGGTATTTAATTAATTTAACATTTGCAATCATATGATCCACAAGCTGTACCTTCATGTGTTTTTGCTTCATTCCCATCTGTACATGTGCAAACTTTTATTGTTTCAAGTTCACATATACAATCTGGGTTACAATTATGAGCACAGTCCATAACATCACATTTTATTTTTTGATTGCTAAATTTTTTTGTTTTTGGATTTTGTTTCATTTTTATCACCCAATAATATTTTTTGTAAAAATATATAAAATATTATGGTTATTTTTGTAAATTTTTAAAATTAATAATTTAAAAGCTAAATATTAATAATTTTCAGCCTTAATTTCAAAATATGATTTTGGATGAGCACATACAGGACAAACTGCAGGTGCAGATACAGCAATATGAATATGTCCGCAATTTCTACATTTCCACATTTTTACTTCTCCACATTCAAAAACTTTACCTTCTTCTACATTTGCAAGTAGTTTTTTGTATCTTTCTTCGTGTTCTTTTTCTATTTTTCCTACTTCTTCAAATAAAAATGCTATATGATCAAAACCTTCTTCTTTTGCTGTTTTTGCAAATGAGTCATACATATCAGTCCATTCATAATTTTCACCATTTGCAGCATCTTTTAAATTTTCAACTGTTGATGGAATATCATTTTCATGTAATAATTTAAACCAAATTTTTGCATGTTCCTTTTCATTTCCAGCTGTTTCTTCAAATATTGCAGCTATTTGTTCATATCCTTCTTTTTTTGCTTTTGAAGCATAATATGTATATTTATTTCTAGCTTGAGATTCACCTGCAAATGCAGCCATTAAATTTGCCTCTGTTTTAGTTCCTTTTAAATTCATAATAAAATCCTCTCCTTTTATTTATCACAATTTGGGCATATAACATTAAAAATAATATCATGAGATACAACGTTTATATTAGTTTCATTTTTAACATGTTCATCAATACTTAAATCAATATTTTCTTTTAAAAAAATATCAATTACACTATTACATTTAATGCACTTTCCATGATAATGGCAAGATACATCACCATCAAATCGATCTTTTTCGTTTGCCATTTTTATTCTTTTAATAACACCTTGAAATGCCAATTTATCCAAATTTCTATATACTGTTCCAAGACTTATTTTATTATCTTTCTTTCTTACTTCTTCATATATAGTCTCTGCTGTTGGATGTATTTTAACAGATCTTAAATATTCTAAAATAATCTCACGTTGTTTTGAATATTTCATGCTATACCCTCCAAAATAGTAATTATTACTATTTTAATATATAATATCTTAAATGATGGAATTTGTCAAGAGTAAATAATAAATTTAGAAAATAATTTTTAAAGGAATATCGCCAAAATGCAAACTACATCTTGGCGAATATTTAATATATATTATATAATTTAAAAAATTAGCATATACTTTT
>FR891255.1 GCA_000433755.1 Clostridium sp. CAG:465
GTTTGCGACCTAATTAGTTTACCATTTTTATTTCTTTTTGTCAACAGTTTTTTTAAAAAAAATTATTTTTTATCACAAATCAACTAAAATAACATCTTCTCCAATTTTTTTTATTTTATTCCATGGAATTGTAACATTATTTTTTCCTACCATTCCACTAAAAAGTTTTCCTGTTTTTGCAACAATGATTGCGTTTATTTCTCCTGAATTAAAATCCGCTTGAACATCTACAACAAACCCTAATATTTTTCCATCGCTTAAACTTATAACTTCTTTTTGTTTAAAATCTATACCTCTTGCCAAAACACCACCCTCTTTACATCATCAATTAAAATAATTATTTATTCCTTTAACGATTGCATTTGCTATTTCTTCTTCATTTTTTAAAATCCAATTTACATCATCTTGATTATCATGAAATGCAATTTCTAGCAATACAGCAGGAGCAAATGTATTTATTATTTCATATAGCGATTTTGTATATAAAACACCCCTGACATTTTCTGGATAAGGATATATTTGTATAATCTGTTCATATATATCATTAGCAAGTCTATCTCCAGGTGTATTTTTTCTATTTGCATATATTTCTGGTCCCTGCCCTTTAATGTTAGTTCCACTAGCATTACTATGAAGTGCAACATGTATATCAGGATTTATTTTATTACTTTGCTGTACAATCTGTTTTAAAGTTTCATTAGGATTATTTCTATATACAACATATCCATCATCTATTAACCTTTTCTCAATTATATCTGCTATTCTATTCATTCTATATTCTTCGCTACCAAAATTTCCTAAACCAATGTTATATTCTTGTGCGGAAGGACTAAGAAATACTACTTTTTTATCATTCAAATTATCACCTCTTTACATTATATTACATATAAGAAAAAAAAGAACTAGTTAAACTAGTTCTCTATATTCCCTTTTCTACCCTTTTTTTCATTCTTTCTAATGCATTTTTTTCAATTCTTGAAATTTGAGCTTGTGATACTCCCAGTTCTTCTGCAAGTTCACTTTGAGTTTTATCATTAAAATATCTCTTTGTAATTATATATTTTTCTTTATCACTTAATTTTCCTAATACTTGTTCAATTGCAATTTTATCTATTGTATTTTCAGATTCTTCCTTTTCATTTTTAAGTTGATCTAATAAATATATTTGATCACCTCCGTCATTATATACGCAATCATATATTGACATTGGTGCAACTGTACTATCTATTGCTAGAATAACATCTTCTTTTGCTGCTTTAGTTAACTCACATATTTTATCAATTGTTGGCTCTTCATTATGTTCTTTAACATATTTTTCTCTTGTTTGAGCTATTAAGTATGACAAATCCCTTAGTGATCTTGTTACTCTAAAAGCGCTATTATCTCTTAAATATCTTTTTATTTCTCCTATTATCATAGGAACAGCATATGTACTAAATTGTACTGGTTGCGTTATATCAAAATTATCGATTGCTTTTATAAGTCCAACAACACCCACTTGAAATATGTCATTTATATTTTCTCCTCTGTTATTAAACTTTTTAATTATACTCAAAACCAACCTTAAATTTGCTTCTACAAATTCATCTTTAAGTTCAACTCTTCCATTTTTTATATTTCTCAACATTTCCATTTGCTCTTTTTGAGATAATTTTGGAAGTTTTGATGTATCAAGACCATTTATTTCAACTTTAACATTCATATGTATCTTCTCCTTTTTTCTTTTGTTTATATAATTAACATATGAATTATCATTTATACCTATTCGACATATCTTCTTAATTATAGTTATTTTTATTTATTTTATAACAAAAAATCTTTCTTTAAATTATTGATTACTTTCTTTTCAATTCTAGAAATATATGATTGTGAAATTCCAAGTTTATCTGCAACTTCTTTTTGTGTCAATTCATCATACCCATTAAATCCATACCTAAGTTGCATTATTGTTTTTTCTCTATCATTTAATTTTCTTATAGCAACTTCCAATACTTTTTTATTATCGCTTTCCTCTATATGTTTAAATATACTATCATTATCTGTTCCTAATATGTCTGCAAGTGACAAATCATTTCCCTCACTATCCGTATTTATAGGTTCATCTATTGATACCTCAGTTTTTATTTTATTATTTTTTCTTAAAAACATAAGTATTTCATTTTCTATACATCTTGAAGCATATGTTGCAAGTTTTATATTTTTATCTAGATTAAAACTATTTACCGCTTTCATAAGTCCTATTGTTCCTATAGATATTAGATCCTCAATATTAACTCCTGAATTTTCAAACTTTTTAGCTATATATACTACTAATCTCAAATTTCTTTCTATTAATATATTTTTAGCTTCTGAGTCTTTATTCATAAGTCTTTTTAAAAGTTCCATTTCTTCGTCATTTTTTAATGGAGCAGGTAATTTATCAGGTCCTGCTATATAGTACATAGTATTATCATCTATTCCAAATCTTTCTAAAATTTTTAAATATATGCTTTTTATATTTTTTATTTTTAACATAATTCTACCCCTTTCATTTTTTCTAAATATGTGTCATAACTAATCAAAGCTTCATAATCATCATTGTTATTTAGTTTCCTATCTACAAAAATAAAAAGAACATTTTTAAGTTGGCATAATTTTTGTTTATTTTTTTTTATAACTATATTATTTAACAAATATCCTTTAACATTTTCTTTACCTGTTACCGTATTTATATCTATATAAGTAGTTTTTAATAACAATTTATTATTATATAATTTCTCATAATATTTACTTTCTACAAAAAGTACATCATTATTTCCAACTAGATCTTTTACATTATTTCCTGTATCAACAAAAGCTGGTATTATAACTTCACCTATTTTTATTTCATATATTAAATTGTCTTTTTTTATTTTACTTTTCCACATTTTCCACATTAATTTATTAAATAAATATAATATCAATCCGGAAATAATATACAATATAACTTTAATAAGCTCATTAGATATATTTAAATTAAATAATAAAGTTAGTGATATTATTATCCCTACTAATACAAAAGAAATTAATATATAGTATACAAATACTTTAAGATATATTTTTAAAGTATTTGGTTTAAAAATTATATATAGAATAAAACATATTGCAAATAGTTTAATTAACAGATTTCCAAAGCAGTTAAAACTAAAATACCCTGACAAGGTTTCATAAAATCCTAATATAACACTTCCAATAATTATATTTATTTTTTTAGCTTTCATTTTTGTAAATAAATATACTTGATAAATGGTTATATAGCTTACAATTAAATTTTCTAAAAAAATGTATTCAATATATTCAGTCATAACCAATCACCATAATTATTATATCTTTACTTATTCAAAAAAAATGTAGAATAAAAATTATTTATTTAACTTTTCATCTACAAAAAAAAATAAATAAAGCTAAGATTTTAAAAAAATCTTAGCTTTATTATATATTATACTATATTTTGATATTTTTAATTATCATTTTTATTTCTTCTTAAAAAAGGTGGAATATCTAGATCAATCTTATAATCATTTTTATAATCATTATTTGATGATAAATAATCATTTCTAGATGGTATTGTACTAGTAGAATTATTTTTTATACTATTTTGATTTAAAACATCATTTACAACTGTATCTAATTGCATATTATTAAAATCAGTATATGCTTGTGATTTGTTAAATCCAGTGGCAATGACTGTTATAACAATTTCATCTTTTAAGTTTTCATCTATTACTGCTCCAAAAATTATATTTGCTTCTGGATCAACTGATTTTTGTACAAGTTCTGCTGCTTCGTTTATTTCAAGTAATCCTAAATCTCTTCCACCAGTTACATTTATAAGTACGCCACCTGCTCCTTCTATAGAAGTTTCAAGTAAAGGACTATGTATTGCTTGTCTAGCTGCTTCTTGTGCTCTATTTTCACCTGATGCTCTTCCTGTTCCAATATGTGCAATACCTGCATCTAACATTATAGTTTTTACGTCGGCAAAATCAAGATTAACAAGACCTGGAATAGTAATAAGGTCAGATATACCTTGTACACCTTGTTTTAAAACATTATCAGACATATCAAATGCATCTTGTAGACATGTTTGTTTTTCAACAACTTGTAATAACTTTTCATTTGGAATAACTATTAAAGTATCTACGCATTGTTTTAATTCATCAATTCCAGCTTCTGCTTGAGATGTTCTTCTTTTTCCTTCAAATGGAAATGGCTTTGTGACAACAGCAACTGTAAGAATTCCCATTTCTCTTGATGTTTCTGCAACAATTGGGGCTGCACCTGTTCCAGTTCCTCCACCCATTCCAGCTGTAACAAAAACCATATCAGCTCCTTTAAGAGCTTCTGCTATTTCAGCCTTTGATTCTTCTGCACTACATTTTCCAATTTCTGGATTTGCTCCTGCACCAAGTCCACGAGTTAATTTTTCTCCTATTTGAATTTTTTTATTTGCTTTTGAAAGTCCTAGAGCTTGTCTATCTGTATTTACAGTTATAAATTCAACTCCTCTAAGACCAGCTTCGATCATTCTATTGATGACATTACCGCCACCGCCGCCAACTCCAACAACTTTAATAGTAGCTGTTCCAGCTTGCATTTCTTGATTTTCCATCTAAAAATTCCTCCTTATTCCTTATTATCTATTTCTCTTGTTTTATTGTATGCTCCTTTAAATTTATCTTTTATATTCCTTATTCCCTCAATAATTTTTTCTTTAAAAGTTAAATCTGTTACAATTTCTACATCACTATTAACATGTTTACTTACTCCTAGACTGGCTATATACCTTACCATTCCAAATACTGTTGCATGTTGTGGTTTTATTACATTTATAAGTTTAGGATTACAAACTCTTACCTGATTAATTTTTAATATAAGCATTGCTAATTCTTGTGCACCAACTATATTACTAATTCCTTGTCCAGTGAGAACCATACAATCTATTTTACCGTTTAATTTATTATCAGATATCATTTTCTTAATTAGTTGATATATTTCTTTTACTCTTGCCTCTATTATTTGCACAATTTCACTACATCTAATTACTTCATTTTCACCTGTCATCTTAGTATTTAATTTTACATCATGATTATTTGCTATCATTGCCATAATAGCTAAGTTGTATTGTCTTTTTAATTTTTCTGCTTCATCAGATGTAATATCTAGTGTCATTGCAATATCATTTGTTATATGATCGCCACCAACCGGAAGAGTAGTATAAAATTCTATTATATTATTTTTATATACAGAAATATCTGTATGTCCTCCTCCAATATCTACAAGTAATACTCCCATATCCTTTTCTTCTGGCATTAATACGATATTAGAAGTAGCTAAAGTCTCTAGTATCAAACCGTCAAGCCTTAACCCTGCTAATTTTAAAACTCTTTGAACTCCTGCAATATATTCACCATTAGCAATTACTACTTGAGCTTCTAAAGAAAAGCTCTTGCAAAATGCTCCTATAGGTTCCTCTTTATATTTTCTTCCATTTACTGTATATTCAATTGGTAATAAATCAATTATCTGTTCATTATTGGTCATATTTACAGCCATTTGTGCTCTTGAATAAGAATTATATATATCATTTATAGACATTCCATCATTTGGCTTCTCAACTTCAGTTTCTATAGTTACTTTTTCAATTCTAGTATTCATTCCCTTTATATTTACATATGTAGAATTTACAATTAAATCTGATACTTCTTCGGCTGCATCAACCGCATTTCTAACTGCATTTGCTACACTTTGAGGGTCTAAAATTCTTCCTTTTTTTATTCCTGAACTATCAGATAAACCATATCCTATAACTTCTATTTCGCTAAATTTATTCACTTGACCTATAACACAACTTATTTTTGTTGCACCAAGATCTAAACCAACAATGATATCTCCAATAGCCACTTATATTCACCCCCATGTTTAAGCTACATATATGATACTATTTTTAAGAGAAAAAATCAAGTATTTTTTAGAAATTTTGTAATATTTTTGTCATTTGTTTGCAACATTATTTTAATATGCTTTTAGTTGTAATATTTTGTATGCTTTTTACTATTTTTATACGATAATTTTAATATAACCAAATATAATAAAAACAAAACAAAACTTGGATTATATAATAAAATAAATATTAAAATTCCACAAATAAATAAAATCAAAAATACAATATAACTAATAATATTTATTATTTTATCTGTATTTCTTTCATCTAGTTTAAGTAGCAACAGATTTTTAAATATATTATACCCATCTAAAGGATATACCGGTATTAAATTTAAAATGCATAAGAAAATATTTATATCATATACCACCTTTATATTTTTAAAGATGATGGCTAATACTAAATTTGATAAGGGACCTGCTAAAAATATAAATATATCTCTTATTAAATATTTTTTGGATAAATAATTTTCTTCTAGGTTATAATGTAACTTTTTAAAAACTATATTTACACCAAATAGTCCTATATTAAATATTTCAATTTCTTTTCCAAATAACGTTGCAACAAACATATGTGAAGACTCATGAAATACTATAAATAAATAACAAATAAGATATGATGATAAAAAACTTCTTATATTATTAGAGAATAAAAAAATAAACATTATTATTATAAATATAATGTCTATTTTTATATCAAAAAATGGGGTTTTTATTTTCATATTTGCCTCCATATTTTATTAAAATTCTAATATTTTTTCCGGATCAACAGTCCTATTATTTATTTTTATTTCAAAATGTAAATGTGGTCCTGTCGACATACCTGTGCTTCCCATTAATCCAATTTTATCACCTTGTTTAATTTCATCATTTTCCTTTACTTGGATTGTTTCTAGATGTGCATATTTAAATATAACTCCATCTTTTTCTACTTCAACATTATTGCCATAATATTTGTTCATTTTTTCTGTTTTTACAACTTTACCATCTGTAGCACTTATAATCTGAGTATTTTTTTTATTTGCTATGTCAATTCCTGTATGATATGGATTAACATTTTCAAAAATTTGCTCTCTTGCTCCATATCTTGAAGTTATAGTTCCATTTACAGGAACTATAATATTTATATTTTTCTTTAGTATTTCATAAATATCTGTATCCATTATACTTATAGCACTAATTACTTCCTCTAATTTTGCTTCCTCGTAAGGTTCTCCTCCTCCTACTCCTATATTTTCATTTGATTTATCGTTTATTTCAGATTGTTCAACAAATGAATCATTATTTTCTTCTATATTTGAATTTTTATTAAAAACTTTTAATATCTCATCTTTTAGACTTAAATTTATAAAATTAGGTTTTATATATTGTAAATATTTAGATGATAAAGTTATTGCTATTTTTTCTGGGATTATAAATTTTCCAGCTTCATATACATACTTTGATACTTCCTCCACTTTTTCTAAAACACCTATTTTTGTATAATCTTTATTGTATTCATTTATTATATATTTTGCGTATTTATTATTTAATACTTGTTCTTTAAACATCAATTTACATATTAAACATAAAAAAATAATATTTACTGAAATAAAGAACTTTATGAAAAATTTTTTCTTAAAATTTCCCACTTTTTTTCTTTCTTCACAAGATTCTTCTTCGTCAAAAAAGCTTTCATTTTCATGTTGTTTTATTTTTCTTTTTATTGTAACATTAGATATTCCAATATCACCAAGATTAACTTTGCCACCTACATCTTTTAACATACTTTTTCTGAGTCTTCTTGCTGAAACCATATTTTCCATACATTATCCTCCACATAGTACAAGTTCATACTAAAGTATATTATAAATATATTTTTTTATTACAAGTTTAAATTTTCTTTTATTTATTTTTGTATTTTAACACCTTTCTCATCTAAAAATTTAATAAAATCTTTTAAATATGGCTCTTCTATAGTTCCAATAAATGTTGCACAATATGTATTAGTATTACGTCCGGATTTTGCTTTTAATCTTCTAATATCTTCTACATATATCTTTGTTTTTGATTTATTTTGTTTTACATTCATTTTCATATTTTCAACATAAAGTTCACCATTTATAGTTTTAAATGTAACTTGTTTAGTTATAAAACTTTTTTCGCCACGAAATTCATCAGTAATTTTATGTATATAAATACAAATTGGTATTATAGAAAAAAATAATATAACCATAACTGGAAATACAAAAAGTGCATTTTTCATTCCTAAAGATATAATTATTAATATTATCCATATTATCAAAGGTATAATTATTTTTGCAATTACTTTTCCGTTTAATATTTTTCTGACTTTAACCGTAGTTGTATACATAATATTTCCTCCTTATTTTATATCAAAAATGATATTAATTACGTTATTTAAATTATATATTAAACTATTAGTTATTAAATAATTCATGGCATGAATCCTTGTTTTATTATTTACTCTATAAAATATAGTTTATTTATAAAGTATACACTATCTTTTATTTTGGATTATTAGTCAGATATTTTATGTTTTTGTCATAGCTTTTAATTTGATTATCTAATTTTATACATTTTTAATACACTATTTTACCTTTTAAATACCATAAATGTTCACTTATTATCTCAACATTTACTATTTTCCCTATATTTGATTTATCCCCATCAAATATAACTACTTTGTTTTGTGATGTTCTTCCAGTAAGTAATTTATCATTATTTTTGCTTACTCCTTCAACAAGTACTTTATATGTTTTTCCTATCATTTTTTTGTTATTTTCAGGCAAATATTCCTCATATATTTCTTTTATTCTTTCAAGTCTTCTTACCTTTTCTTCTTCAGGTGTATTATCTTCCATCTTTTCTGCTCTAGTCCCGACTCTTTTTGAATAAATAAACATATATATTTGATCAAACTTAACTTTTTTTACAACATCTAATGTATCAAGGAAATCTTCTTCTGTTTCACCTGGAAATCCAACAATAATATCTGTTGAAATAGAAATATTTTCATCTGCATTTTTTAACTTATTAACAATTTTAAGATAATCTTCTTTTGTATGTTTTCTGTTCATTTCTTTTAATATCTTACTACTTCCAGATTGTAAAGGTAAATGAATTTGCCTTGCAATTTTTTTTGAACTTTTTATAACATCAATTAACTCATCACTAAAATCCTTTGGGTGAGGTGACATGAACCTAATTATTTCAATTCCATCTATTTTTTCAATATCTTGCAATAAATTTGGAAAGCTATAATTGGTATCTTTAAAATCATTTCCATATGAATTTACATTCTGACCTAATAGCATTATTTCTTTATATCCTTCTTTTGCAAGTTTTCTTACATCATTTAATATATCTTCAGGTCTTCTGCTTCTCTCTCTTCCTCTAACATATGGGACTATACAATATGAGCAAAAATTATTACAACCATATATTATGCTTACACTAGCTTTATACTTACTATCATATTTTATAGGTACTTCTTCTTCTATTTCATTTGTAACTTCAACAAACTCTATATTTTTCTTTTTTTCCTTAAGTAAGTCATATAGTTTACTTGGAAAACTATTCATTGCACCAGTTCCTAAAGTTATATCTACAAATCTATATGATTTTTTTATCTTTTCTATAATATGTTTTTGCTGTGTCATACAGCCAACCACAACAATATATACATTCTCATTGTTCATTTTATATTTTTTCAAGGTTCCAAGTCTTCCAAATAATGTATTTTCAGCATTTTCTCTTATACAACAAGTATTAAATAAAATTAAATTTGCTTTTTCTTCATTTTCTTCTCTTTTAAATCCTATACTTTCTAGAATTCCAGCATATTTACTTGAGTCATTCTCATTCATCGAACACCCCATTGTATCTATATAATATGTTAAATTTTTATCTTCTACTATTTTTTTTATTTTATCTTTATAATTATTTGTAAATCTCATATCGTTTCTCCTAATTTAATTTTTACATATTATACAATAATTTGATTTACTTTTCAATACACTTTTTAAATATTTCATTTCTTCATTTACAATTCTTACACCTATACCCTTATATTCAGTATCATTTCCATACTTCTTATTAAATGTTAGATATACATCATCAATAATAAATGATTTTAGAATTATTATACCATCCATTGTATTAATTTCAAGTCAACATTCTTTAAATTTTTCGTATGTTTCATATTGCATATCAGCAATTTCTTCATCCCCAACATTAACTGTAAAATATACATTCACATTTTTGCCGAAGAAATTTATTGATATTTCTCCTTCATACCCAAAGAATTCATTATACTCTAGATTTTCAAAATCTGTATTTTTCATTTTCATCTTACTTTTATATTAAATTTAACAATAATACAAGCATATTTATTATTCTTATATTAAAACCAATATTCCGTGCATGCTTATAAAACTTTAATATTATTGTTTTGTGTATCTATATAGTTCTGCAGTTCTCTTTCTAATGTAGTTCCCCTTCTATTTAAAACTTCTTTTAGGTTTGGATTAATCTTTTTTGAACGCGGTTTTTCTTAGGATTAGTCCTAATATTAACGCAAATACTAATAATAGCAACAGCACACCTATATATATCATAATTTTCTCCTAGTTTATTAAATTTTTTCAATATAACATTAAGATATTTTTTTCAATTATTCTTAAAATTGCGTTTGCTGTATTTTAAATAAATTAATAATCTTTTTAGTAAATACACATCGTATAATTTTTTAAAACTAATATTTTATTTTTTATACTTTTCAGCAAATTTACTTAAATTTTCATTTTGATATGGTATTAACTTTTCATTAAGTCTAGCCATTAAATGTAACTTTTGATTATTTTTTAATGCAATTATTACCTTTTTAGTGCTTGAATTAAATATATTAAAATTCTTTACAACAATACTTTCAATTTGTTCATTACTTACAAAGAAATATGATGATGTATCAGCTTTTAATTTTGCTGGAGTTAAAGTTAGCATAACACCTGTTGCATCAAGTGGAATAATTCCAAGACCGTTTTCAGTCCAATTTATTAAATAGCCATCACTTTTTCTGTTCATTCCATCTACTAATCCTGATGAAAATGCTACTGCACCAGCAATTGCGCCTCCAACAACACCACCTAAAGCTCCAAGAGCTCCATATTTTAGCCCTTCTCTGTTAGTATCTATAAAGCAAAGAAATATACAATTACTTTCTCCTAATCCATTTACGCTTTCAAATAATTCCTCTACTTTTTCCTTTGTATTAAATTCTTCCATTACTATTACCTCCTAAATTTTTACTTACTTTATTTAACAATTTGTAATAACACTTGATGATGTACTGCACCATTGCCTTTCTTTATATATTTTACATCTTCTCCTCCACCTAAAACTAATGCTGGAGTAAAGAAAAATATATCTTTATAATCAAGTTTTCCTAATTCTTTTACAGCTTGCTTATATAAATCAGCTCTTAATACATTTTTTATAATATCTTCATCTAGAATATATTTTTCGAAAAATTCTTGATAAGAATATCCACAAGCTTCGACTTTTCTGTAATGTATATTTAATAAAGACACATCATTTTCATTATCTTCTAATTTTCTGTAATAGAATATATCTCCGAAAGCAGTTACTATTATTGGTATTTTATTAAAGTCTTTTTGACCTAGCCATGTATATAAACTGTTCATGTATTCTCTAGGATCAACTACTTTAAGTAAGCCATCTCCATATTCGCCAAATCCGTATTCTTCCCATAATTCTATTATTTCCTTTGGTAACATTTGTTTACCAAAGTTTAAAATTTCTTCATCTGGCTTTTGTAAATTTACTCCTGGTTTAAATTTTTCAATAAATTTGCTAATACAATTACTCATAAAATAACCCTCCTTCCTCATCTAATTACTACTCTGTAACATCATCGTCATTCCATATACAATAATACTCATCATCATCATCCCAAGGAGTATTACCTTCTGATGGTCCTACATACTTTAATTCATTTTCTCGAATAACAATAGCACACATATGCTCTGGCTCCCACGGACATTCTGTCTGTATCACATACCCAATTTCATCAATATTTTCTGGTAATTCAATATAAAGCCCGGGTTTTGTCAGATATTTAAGAAGACTTTTCCCTTCTTTATATCCATTTATAACTGGTTCAATATCTCTTGTAATATCATCATATATGCCCATTGCTTTCCATTCCTCATACATATAAAGCATAAATTTTGCAAGACCTTCCTGTATTTTTTTAAGCAACTCTTTGTTATTATTTATAGCATTATAGTGTGCGATACATTTCTCAGCATATTCTTTTGCTACATCAGTATTATCCATTATAGTAATGTCTATTTTCCCTTGAAACAATGACTTGGATTCAAACTTGCCTTCAAGCCATCCTAAGCCATTAACATCTTCTTTTAAATTATTTAAAATTTCTTTATCCATAAGTTATTCTTCCTCACATTCTTTCCATAATAATTTGCAATAGGCATTATTAAAATCCACATTTTCATAATCTCCTACAAATTTAGGATTAATAATTACAGCTTCTTCTTTATCTTTATATAAATGTAATTTTACTTTTTTATTAAAAAATACACCTAATGAACTATAATAAATCATTTGGTTTGCAATTCTTACCACTTTATTTTCTTCAGATTCAGGTACATTTTCTATACTTATATCTGGTCTTCCAAATTTACGAAGCCCTCTCGTATGTAGCCATATATTTCCATCTTCCATTTTTGAAATTAAAATTTTAACATGTGAATATATATCAAGGTTTTTTGAAAATATTTTTTCTGTAAATTCTGACGCTGAATATAATGAAAATGTTTGAATATCTAAAACAGCTATTGCTCCTGCATCTATAAATGCTTGTACAACTCCTATTGTGTTTCGTAAATACTTTAAATTATCATCTTGCTTAATTTCTCCATTTACAATTGCCCAAACATTTTCTTTTTGTATTTTTTCGTATAATTCTGGCTGTTCCTCTTTTAGTAATTTTCCTAATGTTCCTCCTATTAAATTATCCATATATTTGCTATGTTTTTCTCGTGTAAGCATATTCATATTTAAACCTTCTGGAACTTCATCTATATTGTGTCGTTCTCTTGAGATTTCTAACTCTTCTTCTTTTGCTCCGAATATAACATAAAACATTAGTGGATGATAATTAATATCTTCATAATATGGTCTTTCGTAGTTCATAACGACCTCCTTTTTTATAAATAATCTCTTATAAATCTTTCTAATGATTCCTGTCCATCATCGTGTCCTATTATTGAATAGGAATCTACATATTCATCATCTATCGCTTTGATTACGAAAAATGGTTTTGTTGTTATTCCTAATTTTAATAGTTCATAGATTTTTTTAGGGTCTTTTTCAAACTTATGTTGTTCAATAAATTTATTCATTATTTCTTTATGTTCATATTCTTCATTTATTTTATTAAAATTTTTTATAAAATCATCTTCATCTTTTAGTCTTATAAAACTACATTTTAAAGTAGCAACTATATTCATAAATTCATCTATATTTCGAGCAACTATTCCACATTCTCCTTCTGTACCAATGTATCCAACTATTTCATCATTTAGAAGTGTCCATAATGCTCCTGTTCCTTCTCTAGCAAAAGGTTTTAAATCATAATTTGTTTCTCCTGGTCCCATCAAATCTTCAAGCCAATTTTCATCATTCTCTAAATCCGTTATCCACTCTGGTCCATATAATTCTATATCACATTCAAAGAATGCATCATTTAATTCCTTATCCTCATATATTAAATCTAAATATTTACTTACTTTTTTAGGTAAATTAGTATCTTCATATTTCATAATCATTTTCTCCATCTAATTGCTTTTCCCAATTTTTAATAAATTCATATAATGATGTAGCTTTGCAATAACTATCTTCTAAACCAGTAGTACAGCAATCTATTGCAAAATATTCATTAGTTGCGAAATTATAACAAAAATGATTTTCTCCTAAATCACCTCCAAAAGCAAAACAATTAGGAAAATAATTAGAAATTTGATAATCATTATTATAATCTACAAGCTCTTCTAATTTTATAAATTGCATATATGAATTTTTACCTACATCTCCTTCACCACCGTTATGCTTATGCATAAATTCTAAATAATCACTTGGTAATTGATTACCATTTATTTCTTTTATATTATAATCTGTACTTTCATTAAATTCGAAATCTTTAAATAATTCTTCCATAAACTTTTAAACCTTTCTTTTCTCCATAAATATTTCTTTATCATTTTTATCTATCTCGAACTCATTAGAAGATATCCTAATAAGTGCTGTACCTACTGGATTTTCAATATACCCCAAAATATCTGGATCTAATTGGTATACTTCTTGTACACTTACTAATGCAATATTTTTATAATCGTTATAGTATTCATCGTCTTCATTTCCTGCCATAAACGACCAGCCACTATCATTTTCATTTACAGGCTTATCTCTGCGCATATATCCAATTTTCCAACCTTCTTCTAATATTTTTTTAGAAAGATACGCCGTTTTATTTAATAGTTTCAATCTATTTTTAATTGGTTCCATATATTGCTCAGAATCTTGAAATTCTGTTATTTTTTTATCGTTAATCTCAACATCAGTATTTATTTTATCTATACTTGCCTCCCAAATACTCTTATCATCTGCTTCACTTTTTAATATTACCGCTAGATTAAATAATTCGTTTTCTGCAACTTCTATTGAAGTTTTGACTTCTTTAATAACTTTGTTTCCTTTATCTCCATAAATATATAATATTACTTGACCATCTGTATAAATTGATAACTTTACTGCTCCTAGATTTTGTTCGTCATTGTAAAATACCATAAAGCTAGGTAAATGCGCATTAACGTACCAATCAAATTGAGTTCCATTTTTCCCGTTCATATAATAAACTGTGCCGTTTTCTTCTAAATCACTTGGTTTTAATTCTGGTAAGTATTCGTTTATGTTTTGTTTAATTATTTCTTTTATTCCATTCAGAATTCTGTTCATTTACTATTCCTCCTAAAAATTACATGCCAATGTTTGATGATTCTTTTCATCTGTATATTCAGCTTTCCAGTAATGTCTATCATTTATTTCTATATAAGTTATCCCTTTTAAATCATTTCGTATTTTTGTTTTAAATGGATATTTTAAAAATATAAAAATATGTTCCCTAGAAGCATTGGTAAATCCTCCTTCTGATGTTTCAACAATTTCATTTCCAGCTTTTAGCTCTTCTTCTAGAATTTCTTTCAGTTCTATGCTTAATTTATTAATTATCATTTTATCTATCATAATATTTTTCCTCATAATATTTTTCTAATTTTATAAACAATTATCTTTCTTTATTGCTTTACTATATTTTTCCAATGAAATTGCTAATTAGAGAAATATGCTCTTTTATTTTTGCTTTTTTTATATTTTCTACACTTTCTTTACCACCCATAGCAATAAGTGGAACATATCCAAAACATTCATCATATTCAAGCATACCATATTTATTTAAAGCCTCTTTGTATTTCTTTATATTAAAATCTGTATCGTCAAATTCTCCGTCCAATAAGTCTTCATAAAAAAAATCAAATCCATCGGATATTACATCGTTTTCTCCATATCTATATTTTATAATACCAATAAATTGGTTCTTTTCCCATGTAATAATATCTCCAAATGCAGTTGCAAAAATTGGTATTGAAACATTACCTTGAAAATATGTTTTTTCTATTAATTCCTTATATTCATTTGGATTGATTATTTTTAAATATCCATTATAAAAAGTACCTAATCCATAATTTTTCCATATATAAATAATTTTTTGAGGCAATTTTTCTTCATATTGACTTATTAATTTTTCATCAACATCACTAAATTTTATATAATCTTTAAATACTTTTTCTAAAATTTCAGCTTGTACTTCATTTTCTATATCTTCCTCAACTTGTTTTCTAGTTTCTTCATAAGAATTAAGTAAATTGTTAAGAAATTCAATAGTAGTTGGATTATTATGCTCATATAAACTGCAATTCACTTCTTCTGCATTTAACTCATTATATAATCCTAATACAGATTTAATCCCATTATCATCTATATAATCACAAGTTAAAATATATTTGTTTTTTTCAATTTTCTGTTTTATCTCTGATATAGATAAATCTTGATATTTTTTTATAATCATAATACATTTTGCAGGAATATTTGTTTTATTGATTTTTATTCCTATTATAGAATTGTTATTTTCCATTTATAACATCAACCTTTTTAATTCTTTATTCTTCATTCATAAATGAATCATAAGCATAGCTTTCTATTCCGTCTAACAAATTATCATTTTCATCATATACTTTATATTGCATTTGTATATCCCCTAATGATGTTTCTCCATCTAATCCTAGTAAAATAGTATAGAAAACTTCATTCATAACTGAATTTACTAATCCTTTTACTTCATCATTCAATATACTACCTTTTGAAACAATATTTTTTATTTGATTTCCCACTTGTGTTTCCTTTTCTTTATCAAAATATATTTTTAACATTTCTTGTTTTTCTTTATAACAATTATTAACAAATTCTTCTGCAGTCATTAATCATCTCTCCTTTTAATAACCAATTTGTATTTTTTTCTAAATAATCCATTTCCTTTTAGTTCAAATTTACTATTATTATAGTCACTCAATAATTCCATTATATTACTATATGGATAATCATCTGATCTATCATACATGTATTAATTTCCATTAGGATCTTTATAATAGAAATCAATCACATCATCATTTCCTGCACCAGGATATATCATTATTTTAACATCATCTTGGATTTAGGTCAAGTTTTCTACGAAATTTATTTTTTTCTTCTGTCACTTCATTTTCAATTATTGAACCAACTGTTTGAATTACATATTTAGCTAGCAAATTATATCCTTTTGTTATTATTGCCTCTCCCGTTTCTAAATTATAATTCGACTTTTTCATAATTTTATTACAAGCAAGTCTTAATCTAACTCCTGCAAACGTATTAATTTGATTATCTATACAATTATGGTTTGGTATAAAACATCCTAAGCCTTGAGAATTTCCTGCTTTTACAATAGCATCTACTTTTAACTTTACAATATTTCCCTGCCATAAACATACTTTATCACAATTTTTAAACATATTATATTATATATTTTAAAAAAAATAAATTAAATTTTGATAGCAAAATTTATGATTAAAACAGAAAAAATTTAAATATGAATTTATTTTATCCACATTTCATTTTTTATTCATTTTCATCTAATTTAATATACACTTTTTTGTATATTTGTATTTACTAATTTTCCACTAAAGAAATAATTCCGTTACTAAAATTTTATATTATAGTCTGAATTGTCACAATAAATTTTCATTATTTTTTTAAAATAACCTTTTATATATAATAATAATTTATATTAATTTTAGAATAAAAAATATAAATACTCTAGTGAGTTTTATACATTTTTAATAATAAAAAAATAATAGTCAAGTTTAAAATCTAAACTCAACTATTATTTTCTATTGAAATTTTTGCACAAAATTTATTATAAACATTATACTCTTTCCATATAGCTTCCTGTTCTTGTATCAATACGTATTTTATCACCGATATTTACAAAAACTGGAACATTAAAGTTTGCACCTGTTTCTACAGTACATGGTTTTGTTGTACCAGTTGCAGTTGCTCCTTTTATTCCTGGTTCAGTATATGTTACTTCAAGTTCTACAAATGTTGGTGGTTCTACACCAAATATTTTACCTTTATATGATAATACTTTTACTAACATACTATCTTTTAAATATGGTAAAGTATCTACAATTTGTTCTTTTGAAAGTTCTACTTGCTCATAAGTAGTTGTATCCATAAAAGTATACATATCTCCTTCACTGTATAGATATTGCATTTCTTGTACAGTTACTTGAGCTTCTTCTACTTTTTCAGATGGATTAAAAGTTTTTTCTAAAGTTTGCCCAGTTATAACATTCTTAAGTTTTGTTCTAACAAAAGCTGCTCCTTTTCCTGGTTTTACATGTTGAAATTCTACTACCCTATATACATTAGAATCCATTTCAAATGTAACACCATTTCTAAAATCTCCTGCTAAAATCATAAGCTCCTCCTTATATTATTTTGAAACTTTTTCTACTAAAGTTTTAAAGCCTTCCATATCATTTACAGCCATTTCAGCTAACATTTTTCTATTAATTGTAACATTTGCTTTCTTTAAGTTAGACATTAATTTACTGTATGTAGTTCCACACATTCTTGCACCTGCATTAATTCTTGCAATCCAAAGTTGTCTGAAATTTCTTTTCTTTTGTTTTCTTCCTATATATGCATATTTTAAAGATTTCATAACAGCTTGATTTGCCATTTTAAATCTTACAGATTTTGCTCCAAAATAACCTTTTGCTCTTTTTAGAACTTTTTTATGTCTAGCTCTTGTTGTTACAGCTCCTTTTACTCTTGCCATTTTAAATTCCTCCTTTTTAGTTTAATAATTATTTATATGGTAGTAATTTTTTAACTGCATTTTTACTTGTGCTATCTACATAAGCTGATTGTTTCAAAGACATTTTTCTCTTTGATGATTTTCCAGTTAGTTTATGTGCACGATTTGCTACATTTCTTTTAACTTTACCACTACCTGTTACAGATAATCTTTTTTTAGATGAACTATGTGTTTTCATTTTTGGCATAATAATCTCTCCTCTCCAAACTTTATTTATTTTTTGATGGTGATAAAAACATTGTTAGATTTTTTCCTTCCATTTTTGGAACTTTATCTACTTGTACACCTTCAAGCATTTCACAGAAATTCTTCATAATTTCTTTTCCTTGATTTACAAAGTTCAATTCTCTTCCTCTAAATCTCATGCTAACTTTAACTTTATTACCACTTGCAATAAATTTATTAGCATTTTTAGCTTTAACTTCTAAATCATGTTTATCAATATTTGGTGATAATCTAATTTCTTTTATCTCAATTATTTTTTGATTTTTTCTTGCTTCTTTAGCCTTTTTTGCCATTTCAAATTTGTATTTACTGTAATTTAACATTTTACAAACTGGATTATCTTTGTTTGGAGATACAAGTACTAAATCAAGTCCTTTTTCATAAGCCATATCTACAGCTTTACCAGTACTCATTTTTCCTATCTTTTCTCCTTTTTCATCAATAACTTGAACTTCTGCAAATCTTATTTGCTCGTTTATTAAAAAATCTTGTTTTATATTAAACACCTCCAAAAAATAGATATAAAAAAAGATTGCTTGTATGGCAATCTCCTCATAATAACAACATAATAATATATACTAAAAGTATATATCATATTATATATTGTACAACCTTACTAAGATGAAACTCGTAAGGTGAGAAGATTTCCTCTACTTTACGAGTCTTATTTTAACATAATATATTTTTTTTGTCAATACCTAACTTTATTTTTCTATTAAAATTAGGTTATATTCATATCCAGAATAATTTGTATCAAAACTACTAGGATATTTTGTTTTTATAACTTTACTATCAATTACTTTATAATCATCAGTTTTAAATTTATCGTTATAAAAACTACTATCTGTTGAATCAATTATCCATATTCTGCCTTTATAATCTTTTAAAAAATCTAAATCTTCAACCGTTTCCATTTGTGGACCATACGCCTTATATGCTTCTTCAACATTCCAATGATCTCCATTATAAAAGTACTGTTTATTATCTTTAAAATATACTGCAAATACAGATCCATTTCCTATATTTGAATACACTATAATATCATCATCTTTTATATTTTCTTCTAGATATTCAATTTGTTTCATATTTGTATTATCATAGTTGTTATTTATAATATTAATATTACTAATTAGTGAGGTAACAAAAATAATTATACATATTTCTATAGTTATATATTTTGACTTTTCTTTTGCCATAATATCTGCAATAAAAAATATTAATAAACCTGTTATTGTCATTAAATATCTTGGGTAAAGTATAGGACTTTTAAGAGATATTAGAAAAGCTATAAAAACTATTAATACATATAATAATAAAGAATTCCTTGCATTTTTTACACTTATTCTTTCTTTTTTACATCTATATATAACAAATCCTAAATATATGTACAAACAAATAGCAAAACAAAATCCAAATATATTGCTTAAGCTTCCCATATATTGAATTCCCAAAACATTATACAATGTATCAGGAAATTCAAGTTTAATCCAATATCCGCCTCCTACTGATGTTAATTGTTTTATAAAATAATATAACCACGGAACATATAGTAAACATTCAACAACAGCTTGTATTATAAATATTTTTAAATCTTTGTTTTTTCCTTTTCTATTCTTTAATAAATATATAAATAAAATTACATTAATAATTCCAGCAAACATTAAACCATAATAATGTGTATATGCACTAAGTAAACTAAATAAAGCAAATATTACCCAATTTTTAATTGATAGTTCATTTTTATATATTCTATTTGCATATATTGCTGTTATAGTTACAAATAACATAACCCAGGTATACATCCTTATTTCAGATGAGTACGCCGCAATTATTGGTAAAAACAACGTTAAAAAAGAGAAAATTATACCTGTTCTTTCTCCATAATCTTTCCTTATATGTGTTATACCTAAAATTGATAATATAACAATTGGAACAATTGAAAATAATCTAAAAACTAATATATTATTTCCAAAAATAAGAGATACAATTTTTAACATCATATAATAAAATACTGGATGTACATCATTTCCCCCAATATTCCATATTTCACTAAAACTATGATTTGAAATTGCTACAGAATATGACTCATCAAACCAAATATTTGTATGAAATGCTCCAAGTGATATAAATATAGTACCTAAAATAATTATAATGATATTTAATATTAAAATTTTATCTTTCTTTTTCTTTACTAAGACTAATTGATTATTAATTTTTTCCATTTTTTGCTCCTTTTTATACTACTATAATTTCACTATTAAAAATTTCTATACTATATATATTAACATATTTTAATTAAAATGTAAAGATATGTTTACATAATTTTGATTTCATGGTATAATTTCTATACAAGATATTTTATATCAAATTTTAATTAAAAAGGTGGTATTGCTTTGAAAAAAGTAAATTACATGTCAGAAGAGGAAATTGCAATGTGGATTTTAAAACACAATCCAGGTAAAGTGTATCTTTATTATGATACAACTTTAAATCCTGTTATAAAACCAATTGTTGCAATTGATTTTCTTGATCTCCCTAAAGGATGTTATTATAATTCCAAAAACGGAATTACTAATAAAGGTAACACTCTTACAGGTATGTATTCAAGTTTAAGAGTTAATTATTATTATTAAACATACTAAAATATCTCCACTTAATTAAAAGTGGAGATATTTTTATATATCTAAATTTGTAACATATTTAGCATTCTCTTCTATAAACTTTCTTCTAGGTTCAACATTTTCCCCCATAAGCACACTAAATATTTCATCAGCTTTGATAGCGTCTTCAAGTTCAACTCTAACAAGTATTCTTTTTTCAGGATTCATTGTTGTTTCCCATAATTGCTCTGAATCCATTTCACCAAGACCCTTGTATCTTTGCATTGAAAGACTATCTCTTGCTATTCCCTTTTCTTCTAATTCTTTTAGTTTTACTTCAAGGTCAGCTTCGTTATAGCAATATACATCTTCCATTCCACGTTTTGCAAGTTTAAATAGAGGTGGTTGAGCAATATATACATATCCATTTTCTATAAGTGGTCTCATATATCTAAAGAAAAATGTAAGAAGTAATGTTCTAATATGTGCACCATCAACATCGGCATCGGCCATTAATATTATTTTATGATATCTTAATTTCTCTTCATTAAAATCATTTCCAATTCCTGCACCTAGTGCAACAATAACTGGAGAAAGCTTATCATTGTTATATATCTTATCTGCTCTTGTTTTTTCAACATTTATCATTTTTCCCCATAATGGAAGTATAGCTTGGAATCTTCTATCTCTTCCTTGTTTAGCACTTCCACCAGCAGAATCTCCCTCAACTATGTATATCTCGCATTTTGAAGCGTCTTTTGATTGACAATCAGCAAGTTTACCAGGAAGTGTAGTACTTTCTAAAGCACTTTTTCTTCTAACTAGTTCTCTAGCTTTTCTTGCAGCTTCCCTTGCTCGAGATGCACTTATTGTTTTTTCTAAAATAGCCTTTGCAACTTGTGGGTTTTCTTCTAAATATGTGCTTATCTTGTTATTAGTAATACTGCTTACTATTCCTGTAACATTACTATTTCCAAGTTTTGTTTTTGTTTGTCCTTCAAATTGAGGCTCTAAAACCCTTACGCTAACTATTGCAGTTATACCTTCACGAATATCTTCACCTTGAAGGTTTGAATCTTTTTCTTTTATAATATTAAAGTTTCTTGCATAATCATTAAAAGCCTTTGTAAGTCCTCTTTTAAATCCATCAAGATGTGTTCCACCTTCGGCAGTATGAATATTATTAACAAAAGATAGAATATTTTCACTATATGCACTTGTATATTGAAGTGCAACCTCAACTTGAACATCATTTTGTTCAGTTTCAAAATATATTACATCTTTATTGATAGGTTCTTTTGATTTATTTAGAAAATCAACAAATGATTTTAAACCACCTTCATAGTGAAATACAAGTTGTTCTGATCCTTCTTCTCTTTTATCCCAAAATGTTATTTTTAAACCTTTATTTAAAAAAGCCATTTCTCTAAATCTCTGAATTAAAGTATCAGCATTATATATTGTTGTATCAAATATCTCAGCATCTGCCTTAAAAGTAACTTTTGTACCAGTTTGCTTTGAATCTGCTACTTTATGAAGTTCTTCTGTAACCTTTCCTCTTGCAAAACTTATTTCATATATTCCATCACCATTACATGACTGTACACTCATCCATTCTGAAAGTGCATTAACAACAGATCCACCAACACCATGAAGTCCTCCAGATACTTTATATCCACCACCGCCAAATTTTCCTCCTGCATGAAGTATAGTGTAAACGACCTCAATCGCTGGTTTGTGTACTTTATGATGCATTCCTAAAGGTACACCTCTACCATTATCTTTTACTGTTATTACATTATCTGGTAATATTTCTACATTAATTTCAGTACAGTATCCAGCCAAAGCTTCATCAACACTATTATCTACAATTTCATATACCAAGTGATGAAGACCTCTTTCAGATACACTTCCTATATACATACCAGGTCTTTTTCTAACCGCTTCAAGCCCTTCCAAAACCTGTATTTGATTTTCATCATATTTTGCCATATATATACCCTCTCCTTGTAACTCATATAGTTATATCATACTTTAATATCAAATTTCAAGTCTTCCATTTGAAACTTTTGAAATTTTTATATTATCCACATTTTCCACAAAGCTACTATCAGTTGTAGTTATTATACTTTGATAGTTTTCTATATATTTTAATAAAAAATTTATTCTATTTTCATCTAATTCTGACATTATATCATCTAAAAGTAAAATTGGATTTTCCTCTTTTTTTTCTCTTAACACTTCAAAATTTGCTAATTTAAGTACAAGCATAACTGTCCTATTTTGACCTTGTGATCCATACTTTTGAACTTCCATATCATTTATTTCTATTAAAATATCATCTTTTTGAATTCCTTTTACTGATGATTTTCTTAAAATATCTATATATAAATGTGAATCCAACACTTCTTTAATTTTATTTTTCTCCATATTAAAAAAATCTGTTACATATGTAATTTTAATATTTTCTTTTCCATTTGTAATATCTTTATGTATATTTTTAGCTTTTTCAAAAATTTCATTTATTACTATTTCTCTATACTTTACAATATTATAAATATAATCAGACATTTTTTCATGTAAAACATAAATATAGTCTTTATCTATATTTTCATTTTTTAATAAAGTGTTTTTTATTTTTAGACATTTATTATACTCTTGAAGATTTATTAAATATGATTTTGAAAGTTGAGAACATATCATATCAATAAAAGTTCTTCTCTTAGATGGTGCTCCTTTTACTATGTTTAAACTATCTGGTGAAAAAATAACAAGTGGAATTTCTCCTACATGATTTGATAATCTAGTAATCTTAACTCCATCTTTTTTTAGTTGCTTTTTATTATTTTTATCTATATATACTTCAATATTGCTTTCTATATCATTTTTTTTGTATGTTAAAGTTATTCTACAAAACTCTTCATTAAATTTTAGTACTTCTATATCCTTGGTTGTTCTATAAGATTTTCCAAAAGCACACATATATATAGATTCAATTATATTGGTTTTTCCTTGTGCATTATTTCCTTCAAAAAAATTTATTCCATTTATTAAATCAATTTCTTGATATTTATAATTTCTAAAATTATTTAAAATTAACTTATTTAATTGCATAATTACCTCTTTTTAAAGATAATAGGAAAGTTTAACCTTATTATTAAAAACTTCCCTACATCAAATTTATATATTCATTTTAGTTTTGTCTTAACTTTATTGGTAAAACAACATATATGTATTCTTTTGAATTTACTGGTTTAATTAATACTGGTGAAATACTTGAAGTAAATTCTACATATATTTCAGAATCATCGATAACTTTCAATATATCAATAACATATCTTGGATTAAATCCAATTTCAATATCTTTTCCCTCAACTATTGCTTGCACACCTTCCTTAGCATCTCCCGCATCACTTATACAGCTTAACACAATACCATCAATTCCTATATTCATTTTAAGTGGTGCTTTTCTATCTTTTTCTTTATTTTCTTTTGCAAATAAAGCAACTCTTTCAAATGAATCAAGTAAACTTTTGGTTTTAACTTTTACCTTAGTTTCATAAGAATCAGGTATAATAGTATTATAATTTAAGAACTCACCTTCAATTATTCTACTAACAAGAATACTTTTTCCCATTTCAAATAGTGCTTGGTTTTTATTCACTCCAATTTTAACTTTACTTTCTTCATCATCATTTAAAACTTTTAATAATTCTGATAAAACTTTACCTGGAATAATAACTTTAAAATCATTTATATTTTCTTCATTTATGCTTTTTCTTAATGCAAGTCTGAATCCATCAACAGCAACAATAGTTAATATATTATTTTCAACTTTTAGTAATGCTCCCATATATATAGGTCTATTTTCATCTGTACTTACAGCAAATAAAGTTCTTCTTATCATATCTTTTAATAATTTTTGTTTTATAGTTATAGAGTTTTCAACATCAAATATTGGTAATTTAGGATACTCATTTGGATTCATAGTTGCTAACTTAAATATACCATTTACAGATTTTAGTACAAATAAATTATTTTCAACTAGAATTTCTACTTCTTCATCTTCAATTCTTCTTACTATCTCATTTAATGTTTTAAGTTCAACTACTGTTTTTCCATTTTCTATAGTTTTACAATCCATAGAATGTTCTGTACCAATTTCTAAATCATTAGTTGTTAATTTTAATTTATTGTTTTCAGCTTCTATAAGTACCCCTTCTAATATTGGCATTGTTGTTCTAGTTATTGATGTTTTAGATACTATGTTTAATCCATTTATTAATTCTTTCAAATTACATTTTATATTCATTTTTGCTCTCCTTTTATAATTAGTTATCCACATTATTAACAATTTCAAAATTCATAATGTCCTATATACATATATATTATTATTATATATATATAATATAGTAGTAGTAGTAGTAGGTATTGTGGAAAATGTGGATAACATACTCAACAGCTTGTTATCACTAATTTTCCACCTGTTGATAAACCTGTGGATAACTTGTTAAATTTATCCACAGAAAATTTGTTTGTTGTGGATTATTTTAATTTCGTATAGTTATACACATTTTATTAACAGGGTTTTCCACAGTTACCTGTGTATAACTTTTTTCATGTAACACTTTTAAAATGTTTTTGTAATATTTTTGTAATAATCACTTCTAATCTGCAATAGATAAGGCTTTTTTTATATCTTCTATTAAATCTTTTGTTTCTGATTTTGTTTCATATTCATCTTTAATTTTTGAATATGCATGTAGAACTGTAGAGTGATCTCTTCCACCAAAATCTTTACCTATACTTGGAAATGACATATTAGCAACTTCCCTACATAGATACATTGCTATTTGTCTTGGATATGCTACATTATTTGATCTTTTGTCACTTACTATATCACTTACTTTTATATTAAAGAATTTGCATACCACTTGCATTATTAATTTACTTGTAAGTACTTTTGTATTTTTTACCAAAATGGATTCTATTGTATTGTCTACTACATCATTTGTAAGTTTGTTGTTAGTAAAAGATGTATAGGCTACTAATTTATTAAATACACCTTCTAATTCTCTAATATTTGATTTTACTTTTGTGGCTATTCTTACAAGTATTTCATCATTTATGATATATCTTTCTTTTTCAGCTTTTTTTCTAAGTATTGCAAGACGAGTTTCATAATCAGGAGCTTGTATATCAACCGAAAGTCCCATTTCAAATCTAGTTTTAAGTCTATCTTCAAGTTGTGGTATTTCCTTTGGAGGTTTTTCAGATGTTAGTACTATTTGTTTTCCACTTTCAAACAATGTGTTGAAAGTGTGGAAAAATTCTTCTTGACACTTTTCTTTTCCCGCTAAAAATTGAATATCATCTATTAATAACAAATCAATATTTCTATATTTTTTTCTGAATGATTCATTTTTATCTGTCATTATTGCTGATACTAATTCATTTGCAAATAATTCTCCTGTTGCATAAATCATTTTTAAATTAGGGTTTTGTTTATACATTGCATTTCCAATTGCTTGCATTAGATGTGTTTTACCTAGTCCTACTCCTCCATAAATAAATAGTGGATTATATTTTCTACCAGGTGCTTCAGATACAGCTACTGCAGCAGCGTGGGCAAATCTGTTATTAGATCCTATGATAAAATTATCAAATGTATATCTTGGGTTTAATCTTGATACGTCTCCCCTATTTTCATTAGTTTGTTTTGTTTCAGTTACTTGTGAATCATCACTTTTACTGTATTCTTCTTTTGGTGTTTGCACATTTAATTCGTTAGAAATACTCTTTTCTTCTTCATTCATGCTATCTGGTATTATTTCTTTTGCTTCAAAAGTTATATTATATGATTTTTTTGTTAAAAAACTTAAAGTATTTTCGATTAAATCAAGATATCTTTTTTTACAAATATCTATATGATAATTTGAAGGAGATAAAAAGCACAATGTGTTTTCATCCACAAGTCTGGGTACCATTACTTCAACGTATGTTTTATATCCAACAGGAGATATCTCTTCTTGCAGTATTTCCAAGGCTTGTGACCATATGTTCATAAAGTTTTGTTCCATACAACCACCTTTCTTAAAACGTATGTTTTTAAAAGTTATCCACAGAGTTATCCACATATGTTGATAACTTTTCGACAAAATAATATAAACAATTAAAAAAATTTACATAATTTCTGTGGATTAAAAAATCATACTTAAAAATTAGAATAAAAAATTACTATGATTAATATATCATGAAATATTGAAAAAATCAATATATTTAAGCATTTTTTTATAAATTGTTTTTCTTATAAAAAAATATATAAAACAAAAAAATTTATAATATGTAAAATTAATTTTATTATAAGTCTGTGGATAACTTTTGAAATTTGGTATTTTTTTGTTAATAATTTAATTAAGTTGTTGACATTTAAAAACATTTATTGTATAATAATAGCACTTTGATTAGTTAATAATGTTTTACTAAGAATTGTAATAACATTTTTATAATATTTAGGAATTTAGGAGGAAAACAATGAAAAGAACATTTCAACCAAAAAAAATACATAGAGAAAAAGTACACGGTTTTAGAAAAAGAATGAGTACTGCCTCTGGTCGTAAAGTTTTAAAGAGCAGAAGACAAAAGGGAAGAAAAGTTTTAAGTGCTTAAACTACTTTTTAAAGTGGGTATGTTTTTCATATCCACTTTTATGTTTATTTTATGAGGGTAAATATGAAATCAACTTTAATTATTAAAAATAACAGTGTTTTTAGATATATTTTAAAAAAAGGGAAATATGCTAAAGGAAAAAATATTGTTGTTCACATTTGTAGTCAGAAAAAGGAAAGAAACAACGATAATCTTATTAATAATCTTGGTATATGTGTTTCTAAAAAGAATGGAAATAGTGTAGCAAGAAATAAGTTAAAAAGATGGGTTAGAGAGAGTTATAAAAATGAAGAAGAAAATATAAAGAAAGGAATTAATATAGTTGTACTTTTTAAGAAGAATTGTATAATTGAAAATGTAGATTATAATAGCATAAATGATGATATAAAAAAGTGTTTTAAGGAACTTGGTTTATATGCATAATTTGGTTTATTTGATAAAATTTCTATCTAAAATTCCAAGAAAATGTGAAGTTAAAATGATTGAATTCTATCAAAAATATATTTCACCTGGTCTTGGAAATCATTGTAAATTTTATCCTACATGTTCAGAATATGCAAAACAAGCAATTGACAAATATGGTATAATTAAAGGAAATATACTTGCTATATATAGAATTATTAGATGTAATCCATTTTCACATGGAGGAGTTGATAAATTGAAATGAAATGAGGTATGTAAATGATACAAGCAATAGCATCAGTCTTAGGATATATAATAAGATTTTTTTATGATTTAGTTGGACAAAATTATTTTATAACAATATTACTTTTTACATTATTTACTAAAGTAGTTCTTTTTCCACTTGCATGGATACAGATAAAATCCATGGAAAAAATGAATAAAATGTCTGTTAAACAGAAAGAAATACAAGATAAATACAAAAATGATAAAGAAAAACAAACACAAGAACTTATGAATTTGTATAAGGAGAATAAAGTAAATCCTCTATCAGGTTGTTTACCTTTAATTATTCAAATTCCAATTATTTTTGCTATGTTTTATATCGTTAAACAACCTCTAACATATATTGTTCAGACACCTCAAGAAGAGATTAAAACATACACGCAACAACTATTAAATAAGGAAGATGTTAATGAGAAAGAAATGCAAGCAAATGAGTTATTAATTGCTAAAGAACATAATCTTATTAATATGCAAGTAATTCCTGGAATTAATTTAGGTGATGTACCATCAAATGTATTTAGTAAGGATGAAAATAAAAAGGCAAGTCCAATTTCACTTGCAATTCCAATATTAACATTTATAGTTTCATTTTTGCTTAATAAATATTCGCAAAAGAATACACAGCAAACACCTGAGCAAGCTGAAATGCAAAAAACTACTAATTTAATGATGCCTCTTATGTCAGCATTCTTTTCATATGCAATGCCTTTAGCTTTAGGTGTGTATTGGTTGTTTGGTAGCATGTTACAATTCGTTCAACAGTTTATAATTAATAAAATTGTAAAAAAAGATAAAGAAAAAATATTGGCACTTGAAAAAGGAGGTAAGATTTAATGAAAAAAGTTACAGAGCAAATAGGTAAAAATACAGAAGAAGCAATTAGAAAGGGCTTAGAAGAGTTAAAAGTTTCTCGTGAAGATGTTAAAATTGAGGTACTTGAAGAAGCTTCTTCAGGTGGAGTTTTAGGTATTTTATCTGCTAAAATGGCAAAGGTTAGACTTACAGTTGATAAAAAAATAAGCGATGTACAAGCAGAAGACACAATTAATAGGTTAGATAAAATTTTAAAAGAACTTTTTAAAATTACAGGTGATGATGGTATTGAATATAAAATTGAAAAAGGAAAAAATCAAATTAATTTGACAATTACTGGTGATAAAGTTTCTCATTTAATAGGATATAAAGGTAAAACAATTGAGTCTTTTCAGTCATTGCTAAATGCGATGCTTCAAAGAGAGAATGAAGAAAGTGCAAAAGTTTTTGTTGAAGTAAATGATTATAAGAAAAGAAAAGAAGAAAAACTTAAAAATTTAGCAAATAAGATGGCTAATAATGTTATTAGATTTAGAAAACCAATTAGATTGGAGCCAATGTCTGCATATGAAAGATTAATAATTCATACAGAACTTGCTAAAAGAGATGATGTCGAAACTGAATCACAAGGTGAAGAGCCTAGAAGAAGAGTAGTAATAAAAAAGAAATATAATTAAAAAAGGTCAGCATTTGCTGACTTTTTAAAGGAAAGGAAAAAGCGTTATGTCAACAGATACTATAGCTGCGATTGGAACAGCATTATCAAATAGTGGTATAAGTATAATAAGAATAAGCGGGAAGGATAGTTTAAATATTATAAGAAAAATATTTGTTTCTAATTCTAAAATTATGCCTAATAATATAATATATGGTAAAATAGTTGAAAATGGAAAAGTAGTTGATACAGTTTTGGTTTCGTATTTTAAAAATCCTAAGTCATATACTGGTGAAGATGTGTGTGAAATAAATTGCCATGGAGGAGTTCAAATTACAAGGGAAATTTTACAACTTGTTTTAGCAAATGGAGCAAGACTTGCAGAACCAGGAGAATTTTCTAAAAGGGCTTTTTTGAATGGAAAAATGGATTTAACAAAGGCTGAGGCAGTTATTAATCTTATTAATTCTAAAAACACAACTCAGGCACGAATTGCTGCTAATAATCTTGAGGGCGATTTGTATAAAAAAATAAAAGAAGTAAGAGAAGAGTTAATAGAATTAATGGCCCATATTGAAGTTAGTGTTGACTATCCTGAATATGATTATGATGAAGTGGAAAATGATAATGTTATTTCACTTTTAAATAAGAAAATTATTGAAATAAATAATATTTTATCTACGTATGAACAGGGTAAATATATAAAAGACGGAGTTAATGTTGTAATTTTAGGTAAGCCTAATGTTGGTAAATCATCACTTCTAAATACTTTATCAAGGAGTCAAAAAGCTATTGTAACTGAAATACCTGGTACTACTCGTGATGTCATTGAAGAAAGAATTAATATTGGTAATATAATTTTAAATTTATCAGATACAGCTGGTATAAGAAAGACAGATGATTTTGTAGAAAAAATTGGTGTTAAAAGAAGTATAGAAAAAATAGATGAAGCTGATTTAGTTATCTATTTATTAAATGTTGAATCAGATATTGATGATGAAGATAAAGAAATTCTTTCTAAAATTCAAAATAAAGGAATTAAATTGATTACGGTAATAAATAAGATTGATAAAGGACAAAAATTAAAATTTGATAGTATTTTGGACGAATTAAAACGATTTGGCGTAAATGAAGTAATTAAAATGTCAGTTTTAAATAATGAGGGAATAGATGAATTAAAAAATAAAATTGAAGAAATTTTTAATACTAATGATTTAGATTTTGAAAATGAACTTATAATTACAAATGAAAGACATAGAGATTTATTAAATAAATCAAAAGAATATTTGGAAATTGCAAAAAAAGAAATAGAAAATAATGAACCAATAGATATTGTATCAATAGTTATAAAAAATGCTACAAAGTCTTTAGGGGAGATTATTGGTGCTGATGTTAATCAGGATATTGTAAATAAAATTTTTGAAAAATTTTGTTTAGGAAAGTAGGTAATATAATGAGTTATTCACTTGGAAATTATGATGTTATTGTTATTGGTGCTGGACATGCTGGATGTGAAGCAGCACTTGCTAGTGCTAGACTTGGTAAAAAAACAGCTATATTTGTTATAAATATGGAAACTCTTGCTAATATGCCATGTAATCCAAGTATAGGTGGTACTTCAAAAGGTCACCTTGTAAGAGAAATAGATGCATTAGGAGGAGAAATGGCAAAGAATGCTGACAAAACATTTATACAATCAAAAATGTTAAATATGTCTAAAGGGCCTGCTGTGCATTCTTTAAGAGTTCAATCTGATAGAAAAATGTATCACATTGAAATGAAAAAAACGTTAGAAAATCAAGAAAATCTTGATTTATATCAAGCTGAAATTGTAGAAATACTTGTAAATAATGAAAAAAATAAAGTAATAGGTGTAAAAACGAAAATTGGAGCAGAAGTTTATGCAAATCAGGTTATAGTTGCTACAGGTACATATTTAAAGGGAAAAGTTATTATTGGAGAAATTTCATACGAGAGTGGACCTGATGGTGTTTTTCCAGCAAATGATTTATCACAAAGTTTACTTGATATTGGTGTTGAACTTAGAAGGTTTAAAACGGGAACTCCTGCAAGAATTAATGCTAATATTATGAATTTTGATGAAATGGAAGTTCAACATGGTGATGAAAAAATAGTACCTTTTTCTTTTGAAAATGAGGGTAATGAAGAAATAACTAATAAAAAGCAGGTAGATTGTTACTTAACATATACTAATGAGAATACGCATGAGATTATACTTAATAATTTAGATCGATCTCCAATATATAGTGGTAAAATACATGGTATAGGACCTAGATATTGTCCATCAATTGAAGATAAAGTGGTTAGATTTAGAGATAAAAAAAGGCATCAATTATTTATAGAACCATTAGGAGAGAAAACTTCAGAGATGTATATACAGGGAATGTCGTCTTCACTTCCTGAAGAGGTACAAATAAAAATGTATAGAACTGTTCCAGGACTTGAAAATGCCAAGCTTATGAGACCTGCATATGCTATAGAATATGACTGCATTGATTCAACAAATTTAAAATTAAGTTTGGAGTATAAAGGAATAGATGGGTTATTTTTTGCTGGACAAGTTAATGGAAGCTCTGGATATGAGGAAGCTGCAGCTCAGGGAATAATTGCTGGTATAAATGCTGCTAGAAAATCTGATAAAAAAGATCCTTTAATATTAGATAGATCACAAGCATATATTGGTGTTCTTATTGATGATCTTGTAACTAAGGGAACGAATGAACCATATAGAATGATGACATCACGTTCTGAATATAGACTAATGTTAAGACAGGATAATGCTGATATTAGATTAACTCCTATTGGACATCAAATTGGACTTATATCAGACGAAAGATATAATAAATTTTTAAATAAGCAAAAACTTATACATGATGAAATTGATAGATTAAATTCAACATCTGTTAAACCTAATGCTGAGGTTAATAATATACTTAAAAGTTTAAATAGTTCTCCGTTACAAACAGGAGTTAAGCTTTCAGATTTATTAAAAAGGAGCGAACTTAATTATTATAATATAAAGAACTTAGATTTATCAAGAGAAGAATTACCTGATGCTGTTGTTGAAGAAGCTGAAATAGAAATAAAATATGAAGGATATATAAAGCTACAACTCGAACAGATAAATGAATTTAAAAAAATGGAAAATAAAAAATTAAGTGTAGATATCAATTATGAAAATATAAATGGACTAAGTCTTGAAGCAAGACAAAAATTAAATAAACAGAAACCATTATCTGTGGGGCAGGCTTCACGTATTTCTGGCGTATCTCCAGCAGATATTTCTGTACTTCTTATTTATCTTAGTCAGAATAATTTATAAATTTCATATGAAAAGGAGTAAGTAAATTTATGAATAATATTTCACATGAAAATAGTTCTTTTTATAACATGTTATTAAAGGAATCCAATAATATTGGAATAAAGCTTAATAATGAGCAAATTTTAAAATTTGAAAAATATAAAAATTTATTGGTAAGTTGGAATGAAAAAATTAATCTTACAGCAATAACTGATGATGAAGGAATAGTGTTAAAACATTTTATCGATTGCCTTGAAATAGTAAAATATATAGACGAAGGGAAAAAAATAATTGATGTTGGAACAGGAGCAGGATTTCCTGGAATTGTAATAGCTATATTCTTTAATGGAAAAGTAGAAGTGACTTTAATAGATGCATTAAATAAGAGAATAAATTTTTTACAAGAAGTAATAAAAGAATTAGAACTTAAAAATGTGATTATAGAACATGCAAGAGCTGAAGAAATTGGATCTAAAGAAAATTATAGAGAAAAGTATGATTATGCAGTATCAAGAGCTGTTGCACCACTTAACGTGTTATTAGAATTTGATACACCATTTTTAAAAATCGGCGGAAAATGCTTGCTTTTAAAAGGATCAAATATTGAAGAAGAAATTAAATTATCAAAAAATGCTTTAAATGTATTGAATTGTAAAATTAATAACAAATATAAATATTGTTATACCTATAATTGTGAAATATACAACAGATATGTAGTTGAGATAATTAAAAATGACAAGACAAGTTTAAAATATCCAAGAATTTATGGAAAGATAAAGAAAAATCCTTTATAATTTCTAAATTATAAATTATTTAAAGAGAAAAATAATATATTTTTATTTTTTCTCTTTATTTTTTTATACAATTGATGTATAATACATTAAGAGGTGTAAATATGGCAAAAGTAATATCAATAGCAAATCAAAAAGGTGGGGTAGGTAAAACTACAACTGCTGTTAATTTAAGTGCATGTGTGGCAAGTTGCGGAAAAAAAGTATTATTAATAGATATAGATCCTCAAGGAAATGCTACAAGTGGACTTGGCGTTTTAGCTGATAAAGATAAATCAATATATAATGTATTAGTAGATGATTTAGATATAGCGTCAACAATTAAACCAACAATGATTAAAAATCTTAAAGTATGTCCTGCTAACATAAACCTTGCAGGCGCTGAAATTGAGCTTGTATCAATGGTATCAAGAGAGACAAGACTTAAAAATGCAATAGAAAGCGTAAAGGATGGGTATGATTATATATTTATTGATTGCCCACCTTCTCTTGGACTTATTACATTAAATTCTTTTACAGCTTCAGATAGCGTTTTAGTTCCAATTCAATGTGAATATTATGCATTAGAAGGGTTAGGACAACTTATAAACACAATTAATTTGGTAAAAAAACATCTTAATTCTGCTATTGAAGTAGAAGGTGTTGTTCTTACTATGTTTGATTCAAGAACAAACTTATCTGCTCAAGTTGGAGAAGAAGTTGAAAAGTATTTTGGAAATAAAGTGTTTCAAACTATAATTCCAAGAAATATTAGGCTAAGTGAAGCACCAAGTCATGCATTACCGATTAATTTATATGCTCCAGAATCAAAGGGTGCCGATACATATCAAAGACTTGCCAAAGAATTAATTGAAATTAATGAGGATGGTGAATAATAATGACAAAAGAAAAAAAAGGATTAGGAAAAGGCTTAAATGCATTTTTTTCAGATGATAATCTTTTAGATAATGTTATAAAAAAAGATGATAAAAAAAATAAAGAATTAGAGACAGTTGTTGAACTTAAAATAGTTGATGTAGAACCAATGAAAGATCAACCAAGAAAAGTATTTGATGAAGAAAAGTTAGAAGAACTTGCAAATTCTATAAAAGAAAACGGTGTTATTCAACCTATTTTAGTAGTAAAAAATGATGATGGATACGCAATAGTAGCTGGTGAAAGACGTTGGAGAGCAGCAAAAAAAGCAGGACTAAAAAAAATACCTGCAATTATTAAAAATTATGATGAATCAAAGAAAAAACAAGTAGCATTAATTGAAAATATTCAAAGAGAAGACTTAAATATTGTAGAAGTAGCTCACGCTATAAAAGAGCTTATGGAAATAGAAAATTGTAGTCAATCAGAAGTTGCTAAAGTTACAGGTAAAAATATATCAACTATTTCTAATATAGTAAGACTTTTAAAATTACCAGATGAAATTTTACAATATGTTTTAGATGGTAAATTAGTTGAAGGACAAGCAAGAGCACTACTTGCATTGGATAGTAAAAAAAGACAACTTGAAATTGCAAATAAAGCAATTGAAAAGAAACTTACAGTAAGAGATGTGGAAAAATTAGTTTATGGTAGTGAAGAATATGTAAGGAAGCCTGAAAAAAAAGAACCAAAGTCTGTGTATTACAAAAATTTAGAGGGAAAATTAAAAGATTATTTTGGATATAAAGTAAAACTAGACTACACTAAATCACATCAAAAACTTATAATAGAATATGATGATAAAGAAGGATTAGAAAATTTACTTAATAAGTTTAATATAGATTTATAATAGTTGAAAATGTTTAAATTCACTAAGAAGAAACATTAAATTTTCTTCTTAGTGAAAAATTTTGCAAAAACAAAAAAAACTATTGACAAATAAAAAAAAACTGATATAATTATATATGTGGCGTACGGAAGAGTGTCCGAGTGGTTTAAGGAGCCAGTCTTGAAAACTGGTGATGTCGAAAGGCACCGTGGGTTCGAATCCTACCTCTTCCGCCATTTTTTTATTTATATATGGAGAAGTACCCAAGTGGTGAAGGGGACAGTTTGCTAAACTGTTAGGTCTCAATAGGGGCGCGAGGGTTCGAACCCCTCCTTCTCCGCCAAAATTATTTTTGGCTTTTTTTATTATATAGATAAATTTTATTATAACAAATGTTTTTGAAAAAAATCATTTAAAAGCATTAAAATTCAAAAATTCAATGAATTTTTAATGGATAATGATAGTTATAAAAGTATTGTGTATAAATAATTGAGGAGAAAATATTTTTTATACGAATGTTGAAAAACAAAAAATATTTTGGTAAGTTTTCTAACTTGCAAAAAAAGTATAGAGCGTTGCTTGAAAATATAACTGTAAAGTGTTATAATGAATAAAACAAAAATTAGCATAAATTAAATTTAAGGAGTGATTGTAATGAATACTTGTTTTATGGAAAAGAGCTATGTTGTTGCTGCTATACTTTGGACAAAATATCTGAAATTTCGGGAAAGCTTTGTGACCCTTGAAGAATGTAATATAGTTAGTCGTTTGTTACAAAAAAAGTATAATGAAGTTGATATGAATGTTTGTATAACAAATGTTATAGATAGTGATTATTTTAAAGTAGAAGAGGGAATTATTACCATTAACAAAGTGAAAAATATAGATTTACAAAGTATACAATACAGGTATCAAGGATATATTTCTAATATCGATATTTTGATAACTTTATGGGATGAAAATTTCATCTTAAGAAGCTTAAGGAGTTAAGAGAAAATTAATACATTTTTAAACACAGTGAACAGAATAATTAATGTCTGATCACTGTGTTTTATAAGTAAAAAATTTTGAATATAATAAAAATAAAATAGAAAATGGAATTTTAATGGATAGTTACTGTGAAATTTTAAAACGTTTGAAAATAAACAGGTTTGAGTATACAATTCAAAGATTTGCTAAACTGGTAACGTCCCTAAGGGCAGCGAGGATGCGAACCCCTCCCTCTTTTCCAAAATTATTTTTTTAAATAGATTAATTTTATTATAATGTAAAGTGTAAAATTTTAGTTTATCATATACAAGCTTTAATTAGTGGTATATATATGTATTAATCCAGTTTTTTATTGGAGTAAGAGTAAGTGAAATTAGAGGATTGACTTGGGATAACTTAAATATTGATGAAGAAACAATAAAATTTAATAAGGAATATAATTCAGTTAAAGAATTTATTTATGAAAATACCAAAAGTGTTTCAATAGGAAGGAAGAACATCTTATTGCTTAAGACACGTTTTTTTATGCAGGATTATTAAATGATTTTCCATTAAAGTGTAAGCAATTATTATTAGGTCACGAAGATATATTTGTTACAAGGGAGAGGTATTCTTACTTTTATGATAAAAAAATAAAATCTAATGCAATAAAAGTGAATTATATAAGACAAAAATATTTAAGTCAAATAGTAAGTCAAAGAGGTATATGTGCAATAGGATAAAATTTTTATATGCCACTTGAGCAAAAAATAAAAGTATGGTATAATAAAAGATATTTAATGTAATTTTTTATTAAAGGAGAATGTATGTTAGTATTATTATCAGGAGTATCTGGAGCAGGAAAAGATACCATAAAAAAAGAGTTAATTAAAAGAATGGATAATGTAGAATCTTTACCATCTTTTACTGATAGAAGTCCAAGAGAAGGAGAAAAAGATGGACAAGCATATCATTTCATTTCAACAGAAAAATTTAAAGAAATGATTGATAATGGTGAGTTATATGAATATGATGTTCATCATAATCACTACTATGGAACATCAAAAAAACTTATGAATGAAAAGATAAAAAGTGGAAAAATAATTGTAAAAGATATTGATGTTAATGGTACAGAAGAACTAGTAAAAATATTAAAAAATGACGTTAAAGTAATAACAATTTTTTTAAGAGTACCAATGGATGAATTAAAAAGAAGATTGATTTTAAGAGATGCAAATATCTCAAAAGAAGAAATTGAGTTAAGATTAAATAGATTTGAATATGAAGAATCAAAGACAGATATTTATGATTATGTTATTACAAATAATAATTTAGAAAAGTCATTTAAAATAATAAAAACAATTATTGAAGAAGAAAAGAAAATATAGAGATAAAGTCAGGTTTATTACTTGACTTTATTTTTCACATGTATTTATATTAAAGCTTTTCATATAATATAATTGGTGATTATATGTTAAGTTATAGTAATATATTAGAGCAGTGTAATAAATATTATTTAGAAAAAATTAATAATAAATATGATATTCCTAAAGAATTTATAGTTTCGTATTTATTTGAATTAGTATCTAATATATTAAATCAAGAAATATTTGATTATGTATATATTTTTAAAAAGGAAGATATAGATTTTGTTGAAAAATATAATATAAATGTCTCAGATTTAATAATATATTTTAGAAAAAATATATAAAATAAAACTCTTGCTTTTTTATATAATGTGTAATATAATTTATTTGTCAAAATAGATAGGAGAATTATATATGAAAATAGCATTACTGTCAGAAACATATTTTCCATATATGAATGGAGTAACAACACATGTGAAAACGTTAAAGGATGGACTTACAGCATTAGGTCATGAGGTATTAGTTGTAACTTGTAGTCCAACAACCAAAAAGCATTATATAAAAGATGGCGTACTTTATTGTCCAGCTAAAGCAATAAAAAGTATATACGGGTTTGGTGTAGCATATCCATATAGTAAAAAAAGACTTGAAATATTAAGAGAATTTAATCCAGATATAATTCATGTTCATACAGAATTTAGTATGGGATTATTTGGAATATGGGCTGCAAAAAAATTAAAGAAAACTCTAGTCTACACTTTGCACACTGCATATGATGATTATGTATATTACGTTATGCCAAAAGTACTTGCAAGAATGGTTGGAGGAAAAGTTTTAGATAAATTTTTAGGTTTATATGCTGGAAAATCAAAGGCTATAGTTGGTCCTTCTCCAAAGTGCTTTGAATATATAAAGAAAACAAGTCATAGAAAAAAAGTTAGAATTTTACCAAACTCAGTAGAAATGACACTTTTTGATCCTTCAAAAATAGATGTAAAAGAAGTAAACGAAATAAGGAAAGAATTAAATATTCCTAATGATGCTTTTGTAGCTTGTTTTGTAGGAAGAATGGGAACAGAAAAAAGTGTAGATGTTACTTTAGATTTTTTAGCTAAAACATTAAAAAAAGATGATAATATTTACTTTGTTGCAATAGGTGATGGTCCAGATCTTGAAAATTTAAAAAAACAAGCTAATGATTTAAATTTACAGGATAGAGTAAGATTTACAGGAAAAGTCGAACATGATAAATTACCAATATATTATGCAATGTCAAAATTATATTTAACATCCTCACTTACAGAAATGAACTCCATTTCTATGTTAGAAGCAATGGCTATGGGACTCCCTGTACTTCAAAGAATGGATGAAGTAAATAAAGATCAGATACTTGAAGGTAAAAATGGTTATATATTTTTCAATGAAAATGATATGTATAAACACCTTAAAAAATTGAGTGAATATACTGAAGATGAATATAAAAAGATAAGATTCGAAGTTGAAGAGACTGTATGTCAAAAAGATGAAACAGGAATTGCAAAAAAAGAGTTAGAAGTATATAAAAAGGCAATGGAAAGAGGAAGACTTCAAGAAATGATGAAAAGAAAGAATAAAGAAAAAGGTGTTGTAAAAAGAATAGGGGATACTATAAAAAGAAAAATATAAGTAAAATGTAAAAAAGTGAGCTTTAATATTTAAAGCTCACTTTTCTTAATTTAAAAATCTAATCATAGAAATAGATTCTATAATGTTAATAATCTCAGATACAAGAAGCATTATTCCACAAATCATTGTTAATGCTGCAATACTTGCAAAAGGATTTATAACCATTACGATTCCTAAAATTAATGTTACAAAAGAAAGAATTAACATTAATGCCCAACTTGGATTATCAGATGATTTTAAATTGAATGCAAGTTGAAATCTTACAATACTATTAATAATCATCCAACAACCAATGATTATTGGAAGAAAAGCTTTAATAATATTTGGATTAAATATTAATACAAAACCTAATATTATATATACAATTCCTTCAATTAGTTCAAAGCTAAATGCTTTAAATTCTTTTGGACTAGAAAAGTATGATATAGTGTGCATGATTCCTACAACAAGTAAAAAACATCCAAGGCAGATAAATAACACCGACAATGAAACTTCAGGCTTAAATATTAAAAAAAGTGAAACAACTATAAGGCAAATAGATAATACAATAGATCCTTTTGCATATCTTTTCATATAATCAATCATAATATAACCTCCTAAATTTAGTATAACACAAAAAAAATTAAAAGTTAACAAATTATTATATTTTTCTACAAATTTTTAAATCTATAGATTAATTAATATAATAGATATAAAAGAATATATTTTAAGTAGGGTGAATATTTATGAAAAATATATTGATTCTTGGTATATTTACAATGATTCTTGGAGTGTTAAGTAGTTTAATAGGAGGTTTTTTATGTACTATTTTTCATATTAAAACTAAAAGAACAATTTCAATTTTATATGAACTAACAGCTGGAATAATGACAGGAATAGTTTGTTTTGAAATGCTTCCTGAAAGCTTTGAAATTTCAAGTTTAATATATTCCCTAATAGGTATTATAATTGGAGTAATGGTTATATATATATTAGATATTCTTGTATATAAATTTAGTAAGAAGAGTAATGCAACTAAAAAAGTAGCTTTGGTTGTAATGATTTCTATGGCTATTCATAATATAATTGAGGGTCTTGCTGTAGGTTCAGGATTTAGTTTTTCATTAAATCTTGGGATAACTGTTTTACTTGGAATATTTTTACATGATATTCCAGAAGGCATGATAGTTGGAATAACAAGTAAAATAAGTGGGAAAAAGAATAAAAATATAATGATAGAAACAGCAAGTGTAGGGGCATGTGGCGGTATAGGAACATTTATAGGAAATTATATAGGAAAAATAGATGATAGATATATTTCATTAAGTCTTTCTGTAGCAGCTGGAGCTATGTTATATTTAGTAGCGTGTGAACTTTTACCGGAGTCTAAAATAAATTCTAAAAGTAAAAATATATATTTAATGTATATAATGGGAATAGTACTAGGAGCACTACTTTCTAGAATTTAAATAAAAAATTAAAAAGTATATATTTAATATTGTAAAAACATGTAAAATGATATATAATAACAACAAAAAGAGGTTATTGTATGAAGAAAATAATGTTTGTATGTACAGGTAATATATGTAGAAGTGCAATGGCACATGGATATATGCAGTTTTGCGTTAATAAATTAGAAAATAAGGATAAGTATATGATTTCGTCTTGTGGAACATATGCTGTTCCAGGAGAACAGTCTACTAACAATGCTATTATTGCAATGCAGGATTATAACGTTGACTTAAGTAAACATAGAGCAACAAATATTAATGATATTGATATAGAAAATTATGATATTATTTTATGTATGACCATGCAACATAAAAGAAATGTTTTAGAATTATTTCCAAAACTTTTTGGTAAGGTATTTACATTAAAAGAATATGTAAATAGTAATGAGGTATATAAAGATATAGATGATCCTTGGGGATTAAATTTACAGGTATATAAAGATTGTGCAAAAGTTATTGTGGAAAATATTGATAAATTAATTTTAAAATTAGAAGAAGGTGAATAATATATGGTTATTATTGGTTCTGATCACACAGGAATTGAATTAAAGAAAAAAATAATAAATTATTTATATGATAATCATGTTGAATATGCAGATGTAACAAACTATGCAAATCAAGAAGGGGATGATTATCCTGATATAGCACTTACAGTATGTTCTGAGGTGCTAAAGAATAGTAATAATCTTGGAATAGCTATTTGTGGAACAGGTATTGGAATATCAATTGCATGTAATAAAATAAGGGGAATACGTGCGGCAGTATGCACTGATAGATATATGGCTGAGATGACAAGACATGATAATAATGCAAATGTATTATGTTTAGGAGCAAGATTAGGAATTTCTAAAGAATTTAGAAATATAGAAGAAATTGTGGACTCATTTATTCATTCTTTTTATGATGGAGGAAGGCATGATAGAAGACTTAGTAAAATAAAAAAATTAGAAGAAATTAATATAGGAGAAGAAATGAAATATGGCAATAATATATAGTTTAATTGTAGTAGTTTTTTTTATATGTTTAGCTCTTACACCTATAGTTATAAAAATGGCTAAAAAATACAATTTAGTAGACATTCCAAAAGATGAAAGAAGAGTACATAATAAACCAATGCCTAGAGTTGGAGGTATAGCAATTGTAATTTCAATGTTTATTGGTCTTGGTATTTATTATTTAATTACAAAAAATATTCCATCTATAGCATTAAATAAAAAGTTTATAGGGTATTTAATTGGTGGAGTAGTTATATTTGCAATGGGATTAATAGATGATATTTTTAATCTTAAAGCTAGATATAAATTTTTGTTTCAACTTTTTGCAGCAATTATTGTTTATATATTTGGAGTAAGGCTTTCTGGAATAAAAATTCCATTTATTTATACAGATATTATTAATTTAGGATGGCTTGATTTTCCAATTACATTACTTTGGATTATAGGAATTACTAATGCAATAAATTTAATTGATGGATTAGATGGACTTGCTGCTGGAATATCAGCTATTTCAGCTACGGCACTACTTATAATTTTTATAACTACTTCTGCAAGTTTAGAGGCAATAGTAATAACTGCGGTACTTGTGGGTTCAACACTTGGGTTTTTACCATATAATTTTAATCCTGCAAAGACCTTTATGGGGGATGTTGGATCAAACTTTTTAGGCTTTACATTATCAGTAGTATCTATATTAGGGTTTGCAAAAGGATATACATTACTTGCAATTATAGCTCCAATTTTAGCATTAGGTGTTCCTATATTTGATACACTGTTTGCAATGATAAGACGTTTCTTGAAGGGACAACCTATGTTAAAACCTGATGGTGCACATATTCATCATAGATTACTTAAAATGGGATTTTCACAAAGACAGGCAGTAGTTTTCTTATACACTGTTACAAGTATTCTTTGTATTCTTGCAGTTACAATAGTATCTGCAGATATTTGGAAGTTTATAATTTTAATTTTTGCAGTTATTTGTTTTATAGTAATAGCTTTAATGAACTATCAAAAGAATAAAAGCAAAAAAGAAGAGGATGAAACAGTTAGTGAAAATTTTGTACATCACGATAAAAAATAAAAAGTACAGTATAATAAAATAATATATAAATATAATAATAAAGAAGGGAGAATATAAAAATGAAAGAGGAGTTACTAAAAGCTTTAAAAGAAGCAATGAAAGAAAAAGATGAATTGAAAAAAGATACAATAACAATGCTTAGAGCAGCAATTTTACAAGTTGAGAAGGATGATAAAAAAGTTCTTACTCAAAGTGAAATGGAAGCAATTGTTGCAAAGCAAATAAAATCAAGGAAGGAATCTTTAGATGATTATAAAAAGGCAAATAGAGATGATATTGTTTCTAAAATTGAAAAAGAAATTGAAATATTAACAGAATATTTACCAGAACAATTAACATTAGAAGAAATAAAAAAATTAGTAAGTGAAGCAATAGAAAAAACTGGTGCAGCTTCTCCAAGAGATATGGGAAAAGTAATGCAAGAAATAAGACCTAAAATTGCTGGAAAAGCTGATGGTAAAGTTGTTAGTGATATGGTAAAACAAATGTTAGCATAATAAGAGTAGCCAAGTTTTGTACCTTGGCTTTTATTTTTGAGGTGATAGAATGAATAATATTTATAAAATAAATAGTGAGAAGTTTAAAAGTATATATTTCTCTATAAATTTTACAATGCCTGTAAATAAAAGGCAAATTTCTGAAAACGCACTATTATCTGCAGTTCTTGGAAAATCAAACAAGAAATTTAAAACTCAAAAGGAAATTCAAATGTACCTTTACTCTTTATATGGAGCTAATTTTGATATAGGAATCGAGAAGTTTGGAGATTTATATAACATAGAATTTAGAGGTGAATGCATTAATAAAAAATATTTACCTAATAATACAGATGTTGTAAATGAAGTTTTAGAATTTTTGTATGATGCTATATATAATCCAAATGTTTTGAATGGAGCATTTGATGAAGAAGTTGTAGAGAGAGAAAAAGATTTTATATTAAATAAAATAAGAGAAGTAAAAGATGATAAATTACGTTATGGTATAAGAAAAATGGAAGAATTAATGTGTAAAGATGAACCCTTCAGTACATATGTATATGGTGATGAAGATGATATATACAAGATTACTAGTAGTGATTTATATAAAAGATATAATGAAGTTATTTCTAATTCTTGCATAACTTTTATTATATCAGGAAATCTTCTTGGATATGAGGATATTGAGGAAAAAGTAAAGAATATTTTTAATAATAAATTAGTTTCAAAATTAAATTATAAAGAATTAATATATAATCAAAAGTTAAATCATAATCAAGAAGTTGTTGAAGAATCACAACAAACAACTCAAAGTGTACTTTCATATGGATTAAGAATTAATAATCCAAATTCTAATGATTTTTATAAATTAAGTGTATATAATGCTTTACTTGGAGGTACACCAAGTTCTAAGTTGTTTCAAAATTTTAGAGAAAAAGAATCACTTGCATATACCGTAAGATCGAGATATTATAGATTTAAGGATATTATAATTATATATGCCGGAATTCAGAAAGAAAATTATGAAAAGGCAAAGCTAGTTCTTGAAAATGAGATAAACAAAATAAAAGATGGAGAAATCTCAGATGAAGAATTTGAGGCTTCTAAAAAGAGTATAATATCTGATTTAAAAGAATGGAATGATTCGAAAATTGCACTATCAAAAATGTTTATATCTAATCTATTTTCACTAAAAAACGATTCACTTACTTTAGAACAAATGGTAGATAAGTTTGAAAAGGTTACAAAACAGGATATTATTGATATAGCTAGTAAAATAACTATTGAAAAAATATACTTTTTGGGAGGTGAAAATAATGCGTAAAATTACAGTAAATGTTAGTAATGAATTAGGTGAAAAGACTTATACTACTACTCTTGATAACGGTTTAAAGGTGTATATATGTAAAAAAGAGGGATTTAGTAAAAAAATTGGATTATTTGGAACTAAATATGGATCTTTAATAAATGATTTTGTTGATATAACAACTGGCAAAAGGATAAAGGTTCCAGATGGAATAGCACATTTTTTAGAGCACAAATTATTTGAAAAAGAAGGTGCTAATGCATTAGATTTATTTAGTAAAATGGGTGTATCATCAAATGCGTATACTTCTTTTGACCAAACTGTTTTTTATTTTGAAACAATAGATAAATTTAAGGAATCTATTGAAATGTTAGTAAAATTAATAAAAGAGCCATATTTTACAGATGAAAATGTAGAAAAAGAACAGGGGATAATTGGTCAAGAAATAGGGATGTATGATGATGATCCTGGATTCTCAGTATATTTTAATGCTTTAAGAGCGATGTATATAAACCATCCAATTAGAATTGATATAGCCGGAACAGTTGAAACTATTTCACATATCAATAAGGAGCTATTATATACTTGTTATAATACTTTTTATAGTCCCCAAAATATGTTCTATATTGTAGTTGGTGATGTAGATGTTGAAGAAACCATTGATCTTATTGAAAAAAATATAAAAAAGTATGACAAAAATAATATAAGCCATGAAGAAATTAAAAAATATATTGTTCATGAACCAGAGGAGATTAACAAAAAAGAAATTATAAAAGAAATGGAAATATATATGCCACTTCTATGTATAGGTTATAAATTAAATGTTGTGAGTGAATATGAAAATATAAAAAGACAAATTATTTGTGAAATAATCTCTGATTTATATTTTTCAAAAATATCAGATTTCTATGAAGATGAATATAATAAAGGAATAGTTGCTGATGAAATATCATTTGATTATGAAGGTACAGATAATTTTTCACATGTAATTATAAGTGCAAGTTCTACTAAGGTTGATAATTTGAAAAAGGATATAATTAATTATATAGAAAAAATAAAGGATGATGAAATTAATATAGATAAATTTAATCTAGTAAAGAAAAAGAAAATTGGCTATACTGAGTTTTCAGCAGATAACTTAAATAGTAGTTATAGAAGGATTATAGAACATTCTTTATATGGTGAAGATTTATATTGTGATATAAAAATATTAAATGAAATAAAACCAGAAGACATTAAAGAATTTTTAAAAGATTTAAATGTTGAAAATCAAGTGATTTCAGTAGTAAAAGGTAAATAGTTGGATAAAATTTTAAAAATAGCATATAATAGACATATATTATAAAGTGTATGTCTATTTTTTTGTCGAAAGTTGCGATGGATTGTTCGACAAAAAATGTTGACAATTAATAGGGAAGATGGTATTATTATGAAAAAAATAGGAGATGATTGTATGTTAATAGAAGAAATTAATTTATTAAAAGAAAAATTAGAAAGTCAATTAATGGGTAATGATCCTTATGAGAAAATATATGAAACAAGTACACAAATTGATAAATTATTAGTGAAATATTATGAAAAAGATATGATAAATAATAAAAAAAATAGCTTAGAAAATATATTTAGAAAAGATCTAAGCTACTAAAAGAAACATTAAATAACATTAATCCTAAGACTATTAAAATAGAATAGTCACAATCGGTTTCAAAAAATAAGAAAAGTATTAAAGCTATTAAAATTAAATCATCTATTGCTATTTCAAAACCAAATATTGAAAGCTTATCTTTTGAAATATCAATAGGTCCAAGTCTAAAGTTTTCTTTTCTTTTGTTTTTTATACTATCATCTTGTTTATCTTCATTATTATTTTGTAAGGCAAAATTAGATTCTAAAGTAGCATCATTTGTTACTTTAGAATCTTTTGTATTGTTATTTTCTATATAATTATAGTTAGGTAAATTATTAGTATAAGGTTGATAAAAGGCAGTATAAGCAGGGGGGTTATAATATGCATAATTGTTATAAGGATTAACAAAATTAGGATAATATTTTGGATAATATAAATTTTGATTATACATTCTTATCACTACCTTTATCATTAAATGCTTCGAAAGCTTTTATAATTGTGAGTATTGTTATGTATTCGCTTATTTTATCTTGTCTTGATTTCCTTAAAAATGGTTTAAGTGAAATTAATAAATCTTTTTTAGGATCTTTTTTTCCAATACTTATAACAATTTGTTGAATCTTACTAAAAAGTTTTGGATCTAGGTTTCCTAAATTAAAATCAGCATTTTCACTCCCGCTATTTAAACTCCCAAGCATTCCTATAATTTTTCCGATATCAAAATTTGATTTGTCTTCAGCAGTATTATCAATATCAGTACTATCTATATTACAATTTTCTTTAGTATTATTGATTTCTCCGTTTAGTTTTGATTGTATGTTTTGTATAAGGTTTGATATAGCCTCATTATTATCAGTATTTAAATCATTAGATTTTTCTAAATTTTGTGTGTCATTCATATTATTTCTTCTTTTGAGATTTACTTAACATACCTACTAAATTAGACAAATCATCACTTGACATGTTCTCTACCATTCTACTTACTTGTTCTATTTTACTTTTATCTATTGTTGATAATAAATCCATGAGTTTTGAATTTAACATTTGATTTTGATTAAGATTAGAATTATTCACTACAATCATCTCCTTTTTTCTATGTATATAATAATTATATGCACTTAATATAAATCTGTGAATAATATTTTTTGTCGAAAGTTGCGACCGAAAGTAGGGTAAAATTCATTGACAAATAGACATAATAATGGTATATTAGAAATATATTATTTTTTCTATAATTATTTTTTTCAAAGGTGGTGGTTTTATTCTAAATTTTAAAAGGTTTGCTGATATTGAAAGTGTATATAATATTATAGATATTAAAGATGAATACATTTTATCAAAAGAAGGAGATAAATTAAATAGAATATATATCTATGAAATTGATCCAATACCAATTATTAATATTTCACAAGATATTCAAAATAATATTTCTAATACGTATACGACATTTTTAAGAGAAATAAATGTAGACTTTCAAGTATTAGTTATTAATAAAAAAATAAGTCTAAATAATTTTTTTAATTCTAAAAATTCAAGTATTAATAATGAAAAGTATTTACATGATATGAGAGTAAAGATAAGAGATGATAAAATTTTTTATGCAAAATATTATTTAATTGTAGCTTTAAAAAAGCAAGAACAAATAGAAGATATAGATAAAATAATATATATATTAAAAAATTGTGGATGCGATGTTACCAGAATAAAAGATAAAACTAAAATTGAAAATTTTTTATATGAATGTATTAACAAAGAGGATATTTATGGAAGTTAATGAAAGTATTTATCCATCATATATTGACAATACAAATTTTAAGTATATTAAGGTAGATGATAAGTATATAGCAAGTATTATTATCTATGATTATCCAAAATCAAATTACTTTTTATCTATAATTGAAAGTATACCAAAAGATTGTGAATATACAATGTGTGTATATATACAAAAGCAGGATACTTATAAGATTTTAAAAGAATTAACATATTCTTTATCTACTTCAAAATCTGAAATAAATACAGCTAAAGGGTCACAGATTGATATTGATGTTATCGAAAGATCTAAAGATGATGCTACAATGCTTAGAAGAGAAATTCAGATTAATAATCAAGAAGTTTTTTATATAAATTTTATTCTAACTTTTTATTCTAATAGTAGTCAAGAATTGCTCAAATTACTTAAACGATTCCAAAGTAAGCTTTATTCAAAACAAGTTTTTTCTAAAATTGCAAATTTTAGGCATTTAGATGAATATATTTTATCTTTGCCTTTCTGTAAAAATAATCATCAATTATTAAAACAAAATTATAGAAATTTTACTACAAATTCACTTTGTAATATGTTTTTGTTTTATACTAAAACTATTTTTGATCCAAATGGAGTTATTTTTGGTAGAATTTTAAAAGGTAATATAATTTGTAATATTGATATGTTTAAAAAGAATTACTTAAATTCAAATATGTGTATACTTGGTAGTAGTGGTGCAGGAAAATCATATTTTTCAAAAATTTTGCTAATTAGGCATTTTATGAATAACAAAAAACAATATGTGTTTGATGTGGAAGGTGAATATAATAACGTTGTAGATAAACTTGGTGGAAGTATATTTTTATTTTCTAAAAATCATATAAATATAATGCAAATTACAAAAGAAGAAATATTTTTTTTAAAAGAAAAAGTATTTGAATTTAAAGTAAATGAGGTTTTAAATCTTTTAATTAAATGTTTAAAAATTTCAGATGGTTCATATGAAAATGAGTTAAGGGACAGTATTATAAATTCATATAAAAAATTTAATATAAATTCTTCAATTGATTCTTTATACATTAAGGATAAAAACAAGGTTTATTTAAATGGTATTTTAAGGGAAAATAAAGAGTTTCCAACATTATATGATGTGATTTTAGAACTAACATCTAAATATTTGAAAGATAGAATTAATATACTAGAGGCTAAATTTCCTTTTCTTTTTGGTATTACTGATGTAAATTTTGATAATAGATTAGTTTTATTTGATTTAAGTAATATTGATATTTTAGAATGTTCATTTGTGATTAAATATGTTTTACAAAAAATTATTTTAAATTTAAAATTAAATAAGGAAATAAATAAAGTACAGGATACATTAATATATATTGATGAAGTATGGAAATATTTTTCAACAAGTGATAATAATGTTTTAGGAAAATATATTTTTGAATTATTTAAAACAATAAGAAAATTAAATGCAGGAGTTATTGTAATTACACAAGATATTTCAGATTTGTTTTCAAAAAAGAACATAAATTATGGAAAAAGTATTTTAAATAATTGTTTTTTCAAAGTTATTTTTAAATTAGACTTTAATGATATAAATACACTTAACAAAATAAGTGGATTAAATAGGGAAATACTTGATAATATAAATTTACTTGAAAAAGGTGAGTCATTAATTAGTTTTAACAATAATAATACAAAGTTAATCATAGAAGCAAATAATTTTGAAAAAAATTTAATAGAAGGTGATAGTTATAAAGATATTAGTAGCTTTGGATAATAATGAAATAAAAGAAAAATTAAATATAAAATATGGTAATAAAGTATATAATTATGATTTTTCATATAAAGAAGATGTTATTGAGTATTTAAAGAGATATAGTGATGATTATATAATTTTAACAAGGTTAGATTTACCGGGAAATATAAGCTATAAAGAGTATATTTTAAGCCTTAAAAAGTTAAGTAATAAAAGTAAAATAGTTATAATTTTAAACAAATTAAATATTGATGATAGAAAATTTTTGTATGCAAATGAAATTTTTAATATTATAGAAGGAAATGAAATTGATATAGATGTTATATATAATCAAATTGAAACAGAAGATAAGGTAGTATATAAGACAATATATAAAAAACCAAATGAAAATAATACCAGAAGAAGTATAGCAGTACTTGGGACAAATGGAGCTGGTAAATCATTTGTATCTTATTTAATTGCAAATAGCATTGCTAAATATACTAAAAAGGACATAGCACTGATTAGTATGGATTCAAAAAATTCATGTCAAGAGATTTTAGGTAATATTAATTGTATTGACTATGAAACAAGTGAGTATATAAATGAAATATCAAAAAATGAAGAAAATGTAGAAAAGTATGTAAATCAGTCTGATTATTACAAAAATTTATGGTATATTATTTCAAAAAATAATTATAATCAAAAAAATAACAATAATATAAATATTAAAAAGTTTATTGAAAATTTAGAAAATAAATATAACTATGTTGTTTTTGATACATCAACTTGTTATTTAAATACTGATGTTAGTCAGTTAATAGACTGGGTCGATGAAATAATTTTTGTTATTAATCCAAATTATATTAGTTTAAAACAGGCAAAATTTCTTTTAGATTTTTTAAGTAATAGTTTAAATGTGAAAAATAACAAAATAAAGATTGTTGTAAATAAAATAGGAGAGTTTTCACTAGATATAAGGCAAATAAAATCGATTTTAAAACTTGATAATAAAATAATGAATATTAAATATTTAAAAATGCTAGAGGGGTATATTAATGGAATTATTTATGATAATGTATTTTGTCATAAACTCCAAGAAAGATTGTTTGAATTTTTATCAATTAAATAAAATAGTAGGAAGGTGATTTTAATGGAAAATGTTATAAGTTTAAATAAAGATATAGATGAAAAACTTAGTTTTCAAGAAGAAAGAAATAGAAATGAATATTCTAATACAGTAGCAAAAGTTGTAGATAATAGTATCGGTTATATTATAAAAGCTCTTCCTGTAAATGAGAATATAAAACAAATAGCTTTAGATGTAAAAGATGCATTTAAGACAGGAAATTTTAAAGAGATAGTAAAAACAGCTGTAAAAAGTAGTATAAAAGAGGGATTAGAAATTTTAAATTTACCTAAAAATGTTATTTCTGATATAACCAAGATAAGTAAAATTGCATTTAGTGGAGGTTTATCATCTGCATTATCAGCTGGTATTGATATAATTTCAAAGAAATATTTGAAGAATAATATTTTTTCTTCTGTATTATTTAAAATTACAAATGAAATGAAAAATTATGTTTTTAGTAAGGATTTTAAAATTAAGATAGATAATAATATAAATAAGCTTCTTGAAAAAAATAATAAATTCAATGATCTATGTCAAAAATGGTATGAATCATATGAAAAGTTTGATTTATTTAACATGAACAGTTTGTGTAAAAGCATTAAGAATATGCAAAAGCATATTGTAAATGATAAGGATTGTAAGGTACAATCAGATATAATTGAGAATATGACTAATTTAATAAATACAAAAAATTCTAAGCTTTCTCCAATTCAAATGCAAATATGTAATAATATATAATAATATATAATTTGACATTTTATTACAAAATGTATTGCATAATCTATCTTATTTGTTGTATAATAACTCTGAATATATCAAAAAATATATTAGGGAGGATATATGAGGACAGGAAGAAATGGAAATGATTTTAACAGTGAGGATAGAATACAATACAATAAAAATAAAACAGGGAAAAATAAATTAGAAAGAAAACATATAATAAAAATGGTCGTTTGGCTTGTTATTGCTATATTTACTATTTATCAAGTATATTCTTTAGTAATGTATACTTTAGGAAAAAAAGATAAAGAAAAAATGTGGTTATACAATTCAGTTAACAGTGTTATGAATGTTTTCTTTAAGAAAGCTGATAAATCAACTACAGAAAATTATAGCTTGAAATTTGCAGGATTAGGTGATATATACTTAACTAGTTCAATTATTAATTCATCTAAATCAGGAAATACTTATGATTTTAGTGAAGGAATAGAAAATGTTAAGGAAAAATTAAACAATTTTGATGTTGTTGTTGCAAGCCTATCTACTCCAGTTGCTGACAAATCTTTAGGTTATAGTAATAAGAGTGTGTATAATGCTCCAACCCAGTTATTAGATACTTTAAAAGAACTCAATATCTCTGCAGTAGCTACTGCAACAGATCATGCAATGGATAAAAGAGAAAAGGGTGTTATAAATACAATAAATAATTTAAAAGAAGCATCTATCCAACAAGTTGGAATAAATGAAAGTGAAGAAAGAAATAAACCTTTAGTTATTTCTAAAAATGAAATAAATATTGGAATATTATCGTATGCAACTAAATCTAATGTTAAAATAGCTAATGGCCAAAAGTATTTAGTTAATACATTAAATGAAGATGATATAAAAAGTGATATTGAATATTTAAATTCAAAAAATGTTGATTATATAATAGCATACCTAAATGATCCAAATGAAGATAGTCTTCTTACTTCAGGTGAGCAAAAACAAAATGTTGAGTTGTTATTTAATAATGGAGTAAATGTAGTTCTTGGAACAGGTTCAATGGCTGTTCAAGGACAAGTAGAAGATCAGGTACAAGTTAATGATGAAAAAACAAATCATATTTATTCAATATATTCTTTAGGAGATTTTTTTGGTACTTATGCATCAGATGATAATAGATCAAGTGTTATTGCAAATATAGAGTTTACAAAAAAAATTAAGAAAAACAAAAAGGGAGAAATTATAGATACAGTTGTTGATATGAAAGTAAACACTCCTATTTTTGTTTGGACTAATTTTTCTTCTAAAAATATAAAAACTATGTATATAATGCAAGATGAAATAAATAATTATAACGCTGGAAATTCAAACTTAACTTCAAAAGAGTATAATAAATTAGTATCAGCAAATGATAGATTAAAAGGATTATTTAAATAGTAGATAAAATAAAAGCAAAATGTTAATATAAAATATTGGCATTTTGCTTTTTTTGTTATATAATGAAATAAGAAAGGACAAGGTGATAATAAATGAATTTTTATGATAAAGTACATGAAATGGTAAGAGCCTTTAAAGATACACCTGAATTTAGAGAATATGTAGAATTAAAGAACAAATTAAAAGAGGAAAAAGATGCATATGATAGGTTAAAGGATTTTAAAGAAAGACAAAAAAATTATCAAATGGAATATATTGATGGAAAAGAACAAAGTAAAGAAAAGTTAGATGAAATGCAAAATCTTTACTCAATTGTTATACAAAATGAAACATCAAGAAAACTACTTGAAAATGAAATGAAAATAAATGTTATGCTTGCTGATATGCAAAAAATAATTGGAGATGCTTTAAAAGATATTATAGATTTTTAAGGGGTTTTATATGAGTTTTTTTGATAATATAAAGGTATTTAATAAAAAGAGTAGTATTAGAAAAGAAGTTGATGATATAATAGGAAAACTTCCTAGTAGTGATATTATTGCAAAGGATATTTTAAATAAATTAGATAATAAAAAAACTAAATCTATTTTCGATAAAGATATAAAAGGAAACTATTACGTATATCTTAATAATACTATATATCTTTCAGATAGGCAAAATGAAAAAAGTAATTATGAAAGGTTGTGTGTTATAGCACATGAATGTATACATTCTATACAACCTAAAATACTACAAAATTTAAATTTTATTCTTTCAAATTTGGAGGTTGTAATATTTGTTGTATATTTACTATTATTTTTTCTTAAAGTAAACATACAAAAATTTTATTTAGTATATTTAATTATTGCTATTTTTCCATTAGTTATAAGAACTATTCTTGAACTATGGGCAATAAGTAGAGCGCCAAAATTATCAAAAGAATATTTAGAAGAAAAAAATGTTGATGAAATTAATGTAAAAAAAGTGGAAAATGTGTATAATTTTTCAACTAAGCTTTTAACTCCTTTTGCACTAATTCAAATGTTTTTTTGGAAAATCCTAAGAATAATTGCAATAACATTAATTACATTTTATAAATTTTAAAATAATAAACAAGCAATACTAATATATTTAAATATAGGTGATGTTATGAAACTCTCATTTAAACAGAAAGCTATATTATATATTAGTATTGTTTTTTTTCTACTTATTGCTTTGTACTCAAATACTTTTTTAAAAGGAAGGAAAAATTTAGAAGTTTATACTATGACACAAAACGTAAATATATATCCATAATATAAAATCGATAAAATTTAACATAGTATTTTTATATAATAGATACATATATATGTATAAGGTGGTAAAATGAATAAATCTAATTTGTATAAAAGACTAATATTTGTTAGCTTTTTGGTATGTTTATCTATGAGCTTTTTTTGTGTTAGTAATATTATGAATAATAAAGTAATCCCAACTAATGCCCTTCCTATTACAAATAAAATAGTTGTTTTAGATGCGGGTCATGGTAAACCAGATGAAGGGGCTGTACGGCTTTAACGGAACAACAGAAGAAAAAATTAATTTGGATATTACACTAAAAATACAGAAATTAATAGAGCAAAGTGGAGGAAAAGTTGTACTTACTAGAAGTGATGAGAATGGGATTTATTCAAATGATTTAAAAGGAATAAGAAATTTAAAAATAAGTGATACTAAAAATAGAGTTGAAATAGGCAACAACAGTAATGCAGATATTTTTGTATCAATTCATTTAAACAAATTTCCATCATCACAATCATATAGTGGATGGCAGACCTTTTATCAAAAAAAAAGTGACGATAGCAAGATACTTGCAAATGCCATTCAAGTAAATTTAAACAAAAATATAGAGAAAGAAAATAATAGACAAATTATGCCAATTTCAAATATATATATTATGGATCATGTGGAGGTTCCATCAGTTATTGTTGAATGTGGTTTTTTATCTAATCCAGAGGAGTGTGAAAATTTAAAAACAGAGTCATATCAAAATAAAGTTGCATGGGGAATATACTTAGGATTACAAGAATATTTCAAAGATAAATAATTGACTTTTTTTTATACATATGTTATTTTAAATATAACATATGTATTTTTTGGAGGAAAAATGAACAGTAAATTTATGGAAGTAGCTTTAAAAGAGGCAAAAAAAGCATATAAACTTAATGAAGTACCTGTTGGAGCAGTGATTGTTAAGGACAATGTTATTATTTCTAAAGCATATAATTTGAGGGAAAAAAACAGCTCTAGTCTTTCACATGCAGAAATTTTATGTATAAAAAAAGCTTGTAAAAAACTTGGAACATGGAGATTAGAAGGCTGTGATATGTATGTAACACTTGAACCATGTGCAATGTGTGCAGGGGCACTTACACAATCTAGAATAAACAAAGTATATATTGGAGCAAAAGATGAAAAAAATGGATGCGTAGGATCTATTGCCAATATATTAGATATAAATACAACTCATAAAGTAAAATATGAATATCTTGAAGATACTAGAGAGTGTTCATTAATACTCACAAATTTTTTTAAAGAGTTAAGAAAAAAGAAAAAATAGAAGAACATTTTATGGAAAATTAGAGAAAAAAGTTGTACAATTTATATTCAAAAAGAAATATAAAATATTAAACAAAATTATTTTAAAATTATATTGAGGTGTTTTTATGATGTATCCATTTAAAGTACTAAATAAAAAAAAGTATACATTATGTTTTATAAATGCTTTTTTAGAAAATGTATTTTTATATATAATGCCGGTTATATTATCTATATTTTTAACAATACCATTTAATTTAGAAAAATTTAAATGGCTAATTATACTTACTATTGCAATTAAAATGTTAGAAATATTTTTTAATATATTATGGAATACCAAAGTAGAACCTTTTCTTGAAGTTAGCAAAAAAGATTTACAAATAGCTTATTTTAAAAGATTATGCAATATGAATATATCTAGAATAAATAATACTCATACAGGTTATCTAAAAAAGCAATTAGATATAATAAGTGAAGAAACAGTTTCTTTACTTGATGAAATAATGATGACAGTAAATGGATTTGGCGTAGCTATTACTATATTTCTAATTCAAGTATGGACACAAAGTTATATTATGTTTATATTATGTTTAATTTTTACGGTTATTATTGTAGTTTATAATGTTATAATTACAAAATCAAATGTTAGCATTCAAGAAAAATATAATGATACAAATGCAAAATATAATGCAACTGCTGTTGATTTTTTACAAAATGTTAAAATAGTGAAAAATTTTGATGCCATAAATTATGCAATACGAACAATGAATGAAAAATTTGATGTCGTAAAAAATCCATTAAAAAAATCTCATATATTCCATTCAATGAGATCCGATGGTATTAATGCATTAGTTTATATAATGTATGCAATTATATTAGTTAGTTTATTTTTTAGAATGAAAAATGGTGATGATGTATTTAGTTATATTGTATTCTATTCTTCTATGTTTAGTGGATTAAATGTTGAATTAAAAGGTGTTGCATCTTTATTTATTCATTATAATAAATTTAAATCTGCAAATAATCAAATAGAAAAAATTATTATAGAAGAAGAACCACAAAATAAAATTAGAAATTGGAATAATATAACTCTTAAAAATATTGAATTTAAATATAATGATGAAAGTAATACTGTTATTAAAGTACCAAATTTTTCGTTAAATAAGAAAGATAAAATTAGTATTGTTGGTGAATCAGGTCAAGGTAAATCAACATTTTTGTCTTTATTTTGTAGATTTTATGATGTCGATAATAAAAAATATTTGACAGATGGGACTCCAACATCAAAAGCTCCTGATATTGCTTATATCTCCCAACAATCCGATTTATTTGATTTAACCATTAAAGAAAATTTATGTTTAGGTAAAAGGATCCCAAATGAAATATTAAATGAATATTTAAAAAATGCTGGATTAGATGAATGGATAAATAATTTAGAGAAAGGATTAGATACCATTGTTGGTGAAAAAGGAATTAAATTATCAGCAGGACAAAAACAGCGCTTAAATATAATAAGAGGAATTTTATTAAATAAAGATATTTATATTTTAGATGAGCCTACATCAAATTTGGATAGTTTATCAGAGAATAAAATTTATGATATGATTAATAAGTACTTAAAAGATAAAACTTGCATTATTGTTACTCACAGGCCAAAGTTAACTGAAATATGTAATAAGCACTACTATTTTGATAAAAGGGTAATGAAAGAAAAATAGTTTATGAATTATTTTCAAAAATTTAATAGTATATATCATTGTTTAAGTTTGTTCATAAATTGTTTGAGATTGGTATAAATATAATTATTGAGTAAATTATAATTTTTAATTATAAAAATTAATATAATTATTAAATCAAATAAAAAACTAACTATTTCTAGTTAGTAAATCTATTGATACTTGAATTTAGAAAGTTTAAGTATCATATTATATTGGTGTTCTTGGGCAGAATCGAACTGCCGACCTTTCGCTTAGGAGGCGAACGCTCTATCCTACTGAGCTACAAGAACAAATATATACTATATTATATCAAATAATATGTTTTTTTCAATAACTTTTATCAAAAAAGATTGAATTATTTAGTAAATTAATGTATAATATTAATATGCGTGTAGCTATAGCTCAACTGGATAGAGCATCTGGCTACGAACCAGAAGGTTGCAGGTTCGAGTCCTGTTAGCTGCACCAACGACTTGTCTGTTCGAACGTTTATAGAACAGACGATACAAATATCATTCTGAAAAGGATGGTATTTTTTTGTTGCAAAATTGCCATCCAAAAGGAAAGAATGGTGTTTGAAATGAAGATAATTAAGCAATAACTAGAACTTGGAAGGATTATACTAGAGAAAAACAAGCAGATTTAATAATGAAATATGTTGAAGTAGATATGATAGGTACAGTAATAGTAGTAAAACAAATTAATTTTAGAGACTCAATTTGTAAACCTTGTCAAGTATTATATGATAATGGTTATATTGATACAACAAAGCCAATGATATTAGGTAATGTGCTTGGTAGTGTAATGTTTAGTAACTATATACCAGAGGAAGAAGTCGGCGAAATTATTATGAGATTAAGACAATATTATGATGTTCATTATACAGAAGCAACCTACTACGTTGATAAGCAGATGTTTTATTTCAACTTTGCTAAAGACAATAGTGCTATTGTTAGAGTATTTCCTTTAGAAGATTACTATAAACTAGATCCAGATAATAAAATGGAAACTTATAAGTTTGGAATACTCTATATCAATTAAGAAGATGAATTTCAAATGCAAGAAATAGATACAGAATTTGATTATATTCTAGATGAAACAAATACAAGTGTAATTTACACAAAAGAGCCTACTCCTATTTCAGTAGGTGTAAAGCCAATAAAATTCTGAGAAGAAATGCAAGAAGAAACAAATTAACGTAGCACGTTTTGTTTTTGTGATAACAAAAATGAAAGTGGCAATAGTTAATTTGAATAAATTTTATCCATGTGGAGAAAATTTATTGCCTCGCAGAGCCCCGAGTTTTGAATGTAGGTCAAAACTCATAGGGGATTAGGACTTATGGACAAGGTCAAAGTTCTGGGATACGAAGAAAGTTCAAAAGGAGAAAAAGAAAATAGGCAAAATACAAAGATTTCTGCCTATTAAAATTTCTTATATAGATAATAGTGTGTAGTACCAGGAGGACAATCTTTAAACTCTCCCCAAACAATATAACCTAACTTTTGATAAAATTTTGGGGCTTGAAAACTCCAAGAATTTATTTTTACGCCCATAGCATTATTGTTTAATGCAAATTCTTCTATTTTTTTTATAACTTGTGAACCTAATCCTTTATGTCTGTAATCTTCACTTATATAGAAATCGGTGAGATGATACCAATTCCACATAATATAGCCTAAGGCTCCACCAATAATTTTATCATTGTCGTAAATAATAAAGTCACCATTTATCTTGTTATTATGAGCATAAGAAGAATTTTCTTTTATATATTCACAATTTTGTTGATTATATTTATGCAAGTTTAACAATACATATCCTTCAACATCTTTTTTGTCATCAAGTTCTATTTTTAATTTATCCATAATAACCTCCATTTTTTACATCATATATGTAACATTAAAATATTTCTATTTTATTATACTATTTAATTTAATAATAATTAAGTAAAATATCAATATTAATAATATTATACCATAAGGGCTGTCTAAAAGATTTAAAAAATTATAGAAAAAATAT
>FR891256.1 GCA_000433755.1 Clostridium sp. CAG:465
ACTATATTTTGTATCTACACCATCAGCTTTAAATATGGCTTTTGCATCATACATACCTTGTGTTTCAGCCATTTTTTTACCATAATATAGGTTAATTGCAGAATTAATACTTGACCTATTATCTGCAAGTTGAGCGACTCTACTAGAGTCAATTGGATTGTTGTTATTTAGTGTTAAAATAACAGCGGCAGCTAAAATAATTATAACTATAATAGTTACAATTAATACGATTAAAGAAATACCTTGTTTGTTTTTCATAAACTTTTCCTCCCTATTTCTATATATTAAAACATTTTTAATGTTTTAACCAAATTTACTTACTAGTAGCTGGTGGATTAGCAACTCCACCATTACTATTTGTTGTTTTATCATTTGCCTCTTGCTGTTCTTTAGTAGATGAAGTATTAGTAGAACTATTTCCACTATTATTTTCACTACTATTTGAACTTCCTGAAGAAGATACTTTTGCAAAAGGATCATTATTACCAGTTTTATACTGACTATTTGATTTAAAACTATTCATATCATCAGATGAAATTGAATATTGCTTTTTTAAAGGTTCACTTGATATTGCCTTAGTTGCTTCGAAAGTATATTCAGATTTTGAAATACTTTGATAATCTTGTACGACACCTTTAGTAATAGCAGACTGTTTAGGTAACATTAACATGAAAACTATTACAGCTATTGCAATCATTACTAGAAGTGAAACCCCAAAAGTAATAAAATAATTTTTATTTATATTATTCACAAACAGTCCTCCATTCTATTTATTTATAACTATATTTTTTACATTGAAACTAGCCTTTATTGTAGTTCCTTTAACATAGTCCATTGATATATTATCAAGTTTAAATCTTAAAGAAGTATCATTTTCAACTTCAAATATGAAATCTGATATATTCATATAACTTCCCTTAACTTCAATTTTTAAAGCAGATGAACTTGATGTAGAAGCTGATGTATCTGATGAAGTATTAGTAGATGAATTAGTACTATTATTTGTAGTAGACGAAGAAGTCGTTGTTGTAGTTGTTGTTGTAGAATTACTATCTGTATTATCTGTAGAACTTCCACTATTACTACTATTATTATTTGTATTTGTAATCTGCTTACCACCAGGTTCAACCATTACTATTTCTAAATTATTCTTTTTAGCATAATTTCCTAATTTAATCCACATATATTCCAAATTATATGATTCTTCAGTAGTTGCTTCTTTTATAACGTTTATAGTTTCATCGCTTATGGAATTATATTTGTTTTTTTGTTTATCGTAGTCACTTTCTGCTTTTTCTAGATTACTAACTGTTGTATAATATGTTCCTTGTGCAGTTGATAAATCTTTTTCAGATTTTTTTACTAATCCATATTCACCTACAAGAGATGAAATAGATGGGATTTTTACAATAATTAAATTTGCTCCAAGTAACATAAGTAATACTATTAAAATAACTGTAACTCCAAGAATAGATGAAATAATTATCATTTTTTTATTGTTTAATGTCATGGTAAATCACCGCCAATCTCAACTGTTGTTGTTTCACCATTTTCAACTTTAACAATTTTTGCATTATTTAAAACATTTTCAAGTTTAATCTGAGCAAAGAAATACCCTAAATCCTCATATTCTGTAGATGATGCCTTAATAGTAACATACTTATTATCATTAGAAGATATATTTACAAGTCTAACATTCGTAGGTATTATTTTTATTATATTTTGAAGTAATGATGCGACATTATATGTTGAAAATTTTCCAATCTGATTACTTTCTATTTTATTCTTTATATCTTCTACTTCATCATTTACTTTCTTATACTCGTTTGCATTTTTATTTATATATGTTATATCTGAATTTACCTCATCAGTTTTCTCAGTAATATTCTTTTTCTTAGCTTCCATATTTTTGAGCATACTGTTTACACTAAATGTATATATTCCACTAAAAGCAATATATACAAAAAGAATTACAACAGCAACAATAGTAATATATGTCAAAGTTTCTAAAGATTTATCTGTAACAGTTATTGTTTCTCTTACCTTTTTTTCTTTAGGCTCTTTTACCTTTTTGGTAGAATTAAAAATATTACTAATTTTTTTATTAAATTTTACAGTTCTTGCAACATATTGTAGTTCAGGATATTTTGGATTTAAATACTCATATGCAAGAGTTATAGCCTCTGTAACTTCAATAATTTCAGACATATATCTTACATCTGTTGTGTCTTGTATAAAAAATGGCTTTAAAACTGAACATTTTACATCTAAAAATTGAGAAAAAAGTAAATCAACATTTGTAAATGCTGTACCTATTCCTGTTAAAAAAGCCTTAGATATACTATTTTTATATTTTTCAATTTCAGATAAACATTGCTTTAATATTTCTTGAAATATAGGTTCAACAATTTGCTCTAATGTGGGATCATTTGAGCTCTCACCCTCAGTATATACATTCATTTGTTTACAAGTTGCATAAGCCTTTTCATAAGAACCAAGACTACTAGTAAAATCATTAAGTAATTGTTTCATTCCAATATTATATGATTTAAATTCAACTACTTTATGATTTATAACAGTAGTGATTGATAACTTAGTATCTATGTTTATTAACATGTAACTACTTTCTTCATCAGAAATAAGCCTTTTTACAATTGGTATTGCTGGACTAATACCTGAAATACTTTTGTCAAAATCAAGTTCACTATTAATTACATCTTTTGGAGTTATATTAAGAATTGCATTTCTTTTATTATCATCATTTTTTGCATCTGATACCATATACACATATGAATATCTATCAGGTGCTTTTGCATTTTTTTCGCACCATGATTCATATTCAAGTTTCATAATACTTGGAATATATGATTTGTCTTGAGCTTGTTCATAAACTTGTGTGTTATAATAAACATCATTTTTAGGATTTATTACAACAGGAATATTTTGACTAGAAGTTTCATCTATTATTTGTCTTATGACAAACTTATCATCCTGGTTTGTAAATTTAATACCATATTTTTCAACTTTAACCATTTTATTATTATCTACAGATAATTTAGCATATTTAACTATATTATCATCTAAATAAATACCTAAACAGTTTGCCATTTTATTCCTCCATTTTAAAATTTAAACTCATAAATATTATTTACAAATAAAAGCATTGTTATTATTTTTTTGTCAAATTTTGTAGATTATATTTACACATTTTTATATTCATATTTTATTATATATATAAATTTATTTCAACACTTTAAGATCATTTTAATAATTTGTTATTTTTTTGAAATGCTTTTGTAATTTTTTTGAAATACTATTTAACGTTTTCTATACGTACTAACTTTTAGTGGAAAATAAAATCTCACCTAACAATACTGTTAAATGAGATTTTATTTTTTAAAGATTTGCTTTAATAAATTTATTTCTTACACTCTATGCTTATTTTATTTGCATTTGCTCCCAACTGATCAACTAAAATTTGTTGTATTTGTGCTATTTGTTGCTGTGTTAGATCTTCTTTTGATTTTATAACAACATTTATATTGTCATTATTAGTTGGAATTATGACAATATCTTCAATTCCTTTAGCTTTGATTACATTTTCAACCATTGTAATTAAGTTTTTTTGTTTTATAAGTTCACTTAATTTTTGTTGATATTCCTTTATTTCAGCTTCACTACTTTTTTCATTTTTTATAACACTAGTATAATTTTCACTAAGCTCAGAATACATATTATCCCTGTCATACTTAAATACTGCAAGTGCTGAATCTTCAGAATTATTATTTGATGCAGAAGTAGTTTTTGCATCATCATTTTCAGAATTTGACTTATCATCAGAATAAATGCTAACTTTATCATATGTAAAACTATCTTTTCCATTAACGTACATGGTTTGCCCTAAATTTTTTTCTCTTGTTGGATTATATTTATAGTTTATATACCCAGCCACTCCAACCATAAGCAGAATTGATAATACAGCTATTTGACTTTTTTTAATTACTTTCATACTACCACCTAACCTTGTTTTTCAAAAACCTGAACTTTATATACAGGAATATTTACCACTGTTGATACAGCCGATGCAATTTTTGAACGTAAATCAACACTACTTGCTCCTTTTGCAACAACAATAGCACCTTCAACTTTTGGACATTCCACACTTTCAACAATAGCAGACTTACTTCCACTTTTCTCGTTATATGCTACAACTTTTTCAGTTGTACTTTTATCGCCAGACTGTTCCTCTTTAGTGTTATATACAACATTTTGTTTTTCTTCTTGTGAATATGATAGTACAATTGAAACATCACTTATTCCCTGTATTTGGGATAAAATCACACTCAACTTATTTTCTAAATCTGAATTACTTACAGAAGTTTTAGAATTACTACTTTCCTCACTACTATTTATATTACTATTACTACTTGTACTATTACTAATACTTTTATTTGTTTTATCATCTGATTTAAAAATGTAATTACATGATATAAGTAGAATAACTAAAAGAACAACTAATAATATCAAATTTTGCGTTCTTTTCTTTTTATCTTTAAAAGCAGATTTTATAACTTCCAACTGATTATTCAAAACTATTCTCCCTCCTCTACAACACTTATTTTAGAATAGTCTATATCATACTCACTGTTTATATATCCAACAACTTCATTTACTGATCCAAGATCCGTTTTTTCATTATCTAATTTAGCAATATTAAGTTCTATTTTCGTTACGTTATACTCATCATCAACAACTATGTTTATATTATTTACAACAATATCCTTGTGAGCAAGTTTAAACATAACATCACTTTTTAAATTCTGTATAAACTGGGCTTTAACAAGTTCATCATTTTTGTTATCTAGCCCTTCAGAATTTACACTAACTATATTATTTTCATCGGGACTTACTGTATTTAGTATACTATCGATACTTGCCCTTACATTTCCATTCTTTAATAAATCAACTACAGGTGAAACTATAGTTATTACCGTAATTATCCCAACAAGACTATAAATGTACTTTCTTAAATTTGTTTTAGGGACAACCAATTGCACTATTACAATTAGTATTCCTAAACATAACATTGAAACAATCCAATTTCTAAAAATTTCAACCATATAAATTACCTCTTTTCTTTTGTTAAGTCACTATACTATTTACTAAATTAAGAATTATCCCTGTAGAAATTACAAATAAAATAACTACACCAATTAAAATACCCAGCATTGTTTTATATACATTTACAAATCCAGATAAATACTTTAAAATAAGTTTATCTGTTGTTATCATCTCAACAAATGCAGCTAATAACATATATATAACCATAATACTTGTAATCTTAAATATTGGAATAATCCCTACTATCACTATACCTAAAATTCCAATAATCCCACCAGTTTTTCCAATTATTTTTGTAGCTCCAACTACCACTTCAAAACTGTCTGAAAAAAACTTTCCAACTACTGGAACAAAGTTAGAAACTGCAGCCTGTGTTGTTTTAACGCTTAATGAATCAACAGATGAACTAAGTGATGTCTCAAGCGATAATACTCCTAAAAATACTGTAAGTACTACTCCTATTGTCCATAGCGAAACGTTGGAAAAAAATTTTGATAATTTCTCTAATCTAATATTTTCAGATATACTACATATTACATTAAAAGCCACAGAAATTGACAAAAGTGGAATTACAAAATACGTAACAATAAATCCAACAGAACTTGCTAAAAATAGTAGCAAAGGTTGTATAATTCCTGTAGTAGAGATTTTTCCTGTTGCAATCAGTACTGATAGTAAAAATGGTGATATTACTTGCATTAAAGTTCCCATTGTATTTATTGTAGTCTTTAACATATTTACAGTTTGTACAAATGTTGCAACTGTAATTGTTGCAATTACAATAAAGCATGCAAGATGTGCTATACGTGTAATATCACTTTTATTATCAAGTTCTAAATTTGATAATATTGCCATTATTATAACAATTATAAATATAGTAACTGTTCCTTTTATTGCTGAAGAAACTTCACTTGCAAATATTTCTAGCAATTTTGTAAATAAATTTTTATGATTAATATCATTTTTATTTAAAAGTTCATTTGCTATATTTTTAAAATCTATTTCTTGTCCCAAATTTTCATTTACAGAATTATTTATGGTATCAATATATTCATCCAAATTATATGTTTTTCTTGTACTCTCTGTTATATTATTAGTAACTTCCTCTGTTGTTTTTGATACATCATCAGTACTAGTATTACTACTAAATACTTCACTGGCAAATACAAAATTTGTCTTAAGTATTAAAAAGCAAGTAATAATAAGTATAAATATTTTGCTTAAATGTTGTCTAAATTTTTTCTTTACTACCTTATTCATAAATTACACCAAACCTACTAGTACATTTACAAGTGAACTTATAAGAGGAATAGTTAAAACTACAATTACAACCTTACCTGCCATTTCAAGTTTTGTTGCAATACTACTTTGCCCAGCATCAATACATACATTTTTACCAAATTCAACTATATATGCAATTCCTATTACTTTAATTATAATTAATAAAAAATCAGTATTAACTCCAGATTTAGAAACTAGGTCATTTAACACATTAATGACAGATGACATTTTAGATATAGCGTAGAGCATTATTCCTATACCTGTAATAATTGAAAGAACCAGTGCCATTTCAGGTCTATAGTTTTTTAATATTATAATCATAATAACTGCAAAAATAGATACGCCAACTATCTTAATTACTTCCATCAAATCACCTACAATTTAAATACAGTTCTTACAGTTTCAAAAAGTGTACTTATTTGTGTTATTACAAGCATAAGAACTATAATAACTCCAGTAAGTGTTGTCATCATTGCTTGATCTTCTCTTCCTGCTTTACTTAGTACTTGATTTAAAACTGCTACTAAAATACCAATTCCTGCTATTTTAAACAATAAATCAATATCCATATTCCACCTCTTAATTTTATATAAATATGATTACAAGCATAAGTCCAGATATAATCCCTATAGTTCTGTATAATTTTGAGTTAGTATTTTTTATTTCATTTGCTTCATTTATTTGATTTTCTAATATATTTATTGTATTTTGTATAATATTTATTTGTCCTTCAATATCACTCCTACCCAAATTCTTAAGAGTAGATATTATTATATCTTTATCATACTTTTCTAAACTTTCTACTTCAGATATATTTTTTTCGATACTTCCTTCAATATATGTCATATTATTACTATCTAACATATCAACTACTATTTGCCCTATTTTTATCTTAAGTTCAGTATTTAGCTTTTGCCTTGCAATTTCATATGCATTTGGAAGTATATTCATCATATATTTTATTTCATTTTCAACTAATTTTAAAAAAGTTACCATTTCTCTTAAAACATATTCTCTTTCTTTTAATTTTCTGGATTTAGACGAGCCAATATATGCTGTAAGAGCGACAATAAGAATCGATATTATTATTTTTATAACTATCATCCACATACCTCCATTTTGTTATTTTTAAATTTATGTATATTTTCAATGGTACCTGGTCCATTTCTATTTGATAATATTACTATATTTTCAAAATACCCTTCATTTATTAATTTAGATATACCTGTTTTTCTAGTTATATCCTCTATATTTCTTCCATGCATCGTAAATACAAGGCCTACACCGCTAAGTGCAGCATACTCAATTGCATCTATATCTTTATTTGTTCCTATCTCATCAGTTGCAATTACTGCAAGTCCCATACTTCTTACAAGCATTTCCATTCCTATGTATTTAGGGCAATTGGATATGACATCTGTTCTAATTCCAACATCTAAATTAACCATACCATTAGATACAGATGCTATCTCTCCTCTTTCGTCTACAAGACCTACATTTAATCCATTAAATTTCATTATTTCTATTCCACTACTTATTTGTCTAATTAAATCTCTTAACATGGTTGTTTTACCACATCCTGGAGGTGAAACAATTAATGTATTTGAAAACATATTATTATTAATTACATATGGAATTAATTTATCAGCACAACCAATTACTTGCCTTGCCACTCTTATATTCATACTATTTATATTTTTTATATTTTTTATCTTAGAATCCTGCAAAACAACTTCTCCACATATTCCAACCCTATGTCCACCTTTTATAACGACAAAGCCGCTATTTATATCATTTTGTATAGCATATATTGAATTTCTAGATATATTTACCAATATATCCAATAAATCTTTTATTGTAATTACGCATGAAAGTAATATTTCTGTTTTTGAAGCAATTACTATTCCCCTTTTTCCAGCTCTAAGTCTGATTTCAGTTATTCCCTCTCTTGCTCCTATATTTAAAATTTCTTTTGAAATACTGCATGGTAGAACTTTAATTATTTCATCTAACATATGCTCACCTCTTTTTTATATAGTTTACTACACCTATACTAAAAGAATTGTAGAAAATTAGTAAAATACTATAAATAAAAACACTAATTTTAGCAAAAAAGGGTAACTAAATACAAAAACATGTTTGGGAAAAAATAGAAAAGGCAGAGTTATAAAACAATTTTTAGGAAATTTAATATAAAAAATTCAAATATACATAAAAAATTAAATAAATGACTTGTGAAGGAAAAAAAATGATTGTAGTTAGCTATGAAAAAAATATATAAAAATAAAGGATGAGACAACCCACCCTTTATTTTTATATAATTTTTATTATATTATACTAACTAGATATATTATTCAAAAAGTTTCATAATATCCTCTTTAGACATTTTATTAATAAAGCTTTCTCCTTCTTTTACAATTTTATTTGCAATATTCATTTTCTTTTCCTGCAATTTTTCAATTTTTTCTTCAACAGTATCTTTAGCTATTAGCTTAAACACTTGAACATTTTTCTTTTGACCAATTCTATGTGCTCTATCTGTAGCTTGATTTTGTACTGACAAATTCCACCACGGATCAAAATGAATAACAACATCAGCCCCGACAAGATTAAGGCCCGTACCCCCAGCTTTAAGTGATATAAGGAAAAGATTAACATTATTTTCTATGTTAAATTTATTTACCATATCAATTCTATCATCAGCTTTAGTCTTTCCTGTAAGTTCCATATATTCTATTTTTCTTTTATCAAGTTCTTTTTTTATAATATCAAGCATTGAAGTAAATTGTGAGAAAAGTAAAACTTTATGTCCAGAAGAAATAGCGTCATTTACTACTTCTAAACATTGATTTAATTTTGCAGACTCCCCCTCATAATTTGAAACAAAAAGTGATGGATGACAACATATTTGTCTTAACTTTGTAATAAGAGCAAGAATTTTTATTTTATTCTTTTCAAAGCCTGAAGTTTCAGATAATTCTTCCATATCTTGTTTTGCCTTTAATAAATATGACTCATAAACTTTTCTTTGTTCTGTTTCCATATCACTATATAACACTGTTTCAGTTTTTTCAGGCAATTCTTTTAATACTTCTTTTTTTACACGTCTTAAAATAAAAGGCATAACTTGCATTCTTAGCTTTTCCATTACACTTTGGTTACTATCTTTAATTATAGGTGATTCATAATTTTCTTTAAATTTAGAATATGAATATAAATAACCTGGCATACAAAAGTCAAATATTGACCATAATTCTGCTAAAGAATTTTCAATAGGTGTTCCTGTAAGTGCAAATTTAGTAATACCATTTAATTTTTTCAAAGCTTTTGCATTCTGCGTATTGTTATTTTTTATATATTGTGCCTCATCTGCAACAACATATCTAAAATTATACTTAGCATATTCCTCAATATCCCTTTTTAACATATCATATGATGTTATAGCGACATCATAATTATTTATTTTTTGTATTTTTTCTTTTCTCTCCCTTGCCTGCCCATTTATAACAACAACGTCTAAATCAGGTGCAAATTTATTTATTTCGTTTTCCCAATTCAAATATAACGAACTTGGACATACAACTATGGATGTCTCTCTATTTTTACTTGTATTTTTAGCATCTAAAAACATTGCTATTAACTGAATTGTTTTACCAAGTCCCATTTCATCTGCAAGTATTCCACCAAAATTATATTTATCTAAAACCTTAAGCCAGTTAAAGCCTACCTTTTGATAATCTCTAAGGTTCCCTTTAAAATTACAAGGAATTTGAAATTTTTCATCCTTAGAATTTGCTATACCAAGTATAATATCATCAAATTTCTTATCTTTATTTATACTAATTTTTCCACTACTTGCAAGTTTATCTAAATAAAGTGCCCTATACTTAGGAACCTGTACCTCTTTATTTTTTATATCATCTACAGATATATTTAACGAATCAATTATATTTTCTAAACTTTCAAATCCATTTGACTCTAAGTTCACAAAAGTACCATCTTTTAACCTATGATATTTTTTCTTTAGCTTATATGACTTTAATACACTTTTTAATTCTTTTTCTGAAAAACTTAAATTGGACATATCTATATCAAGAAGTCCATTATTTACCTTTACCCCAATAGAAAAACTTTTTGGCGCGATTACTTTTCTTTTCTTTAAATTATCAGTTACATAAACATCAAAATTCTCATTAAATACATCCAAACCACGAGTTAAAAAATCATATATTGAATTTTCATTACTGATATATAGGTTATGCTTTTTTGTATCTATCTCAAATTTACACTTTCTAAATATATAACTTGCTTTTTTTTCTTTTAGTGCATTTCTATTACATCTTACATTTAATATTTCTTTTTCATTAAATGGATTAAATTCATTTTCTAAATAACAATACTTTATATCACATACAATGTCCTGATTTTGATCTAAATCAAGATATGCCTTTACAATTAATTCTTCTGATTTATACTTTTCAATAACATTATCTGGTACATCTACTTTACAACATTTAGATAATCTTGGAATTACATATTCACAAAAACTTGTACAGTCATTCTCTGTTACTCTTATAGTATTTAAATTTTTCTTACTAAACTCCTTTAACATAGGATATACATTTTTTCTGAAATCTTCTGTACATCTATATAACTTGTCCTTATTTAGCACATAGATATACTCTTGACCTTCAATTAAATAGCAATCATCGTCATAAAGAGATACAAAAATTCCAGATTTAGAATTTTGCACATCAAATTTTATCTCAGGGTTTTCCTCAACTAATTCAAGTAATACATCATCTTTGCCATACATTTTCATTAGAATTTTTTTAGATTTATATATGTCAAAAAAATCATCTAGTATTCCAAAATCTAATTTCATAAAAGATTTATATGCTGAAGCTATTGTAAAATAATAACTTCCCATTTTAGCATATTCTTCGTATTCTCCAAACCTTTTTATAATAAACTTTACTAAATCTCTTGATGAAGGATTAAAATTTTGAATTTCATGTTTAAATTCAAGTTTTGCTCCATACTTATATGTATCTTTTTTTCTCATATTTTCATAAAATTCTTGCAAATTTTTTAATTTATACATTCTATCTTGGCCAATACTAAAAAATACATTAAAATTATTATGTAAGTCATCAAATTCTAGTATTGGAATTAAATTTACATTCTTACTTTCTATTTTAGAAGGCATTTCAAGATTTTCATAATATGAAATTATCTTACTTTTTGTATTAATCTGTGTAATCTTATTTGAATAGCCATTATATAGTTTTGCTTCATCTATAGTTTCTTTTTTGTTTTTATTTCCAAATAAATATTCATCTTCATTTACATACATATTAAATATTGCAGCAACAATATGCTTACAAGGTTTAGAAGATGCATATGCAGGACAATTGCAACTATATGATATATGATTATCTTTTTTTGATACATTTACATCATATATATATGTTCCTTCAACATATGACTTTGAAGTATAATTTTCATCATCTTCCATATCTAATTTTGCAACTTTTACCTTTGATTTTTCAAAATATTTTTTTCCTCTTGTTGAAACTGCATTTCCACTTAATTCAAGAACTTTGTTTATATCTTCTGGTTTTATTAACATTTTTCACTCCTACACATCATATTAAATCATCAAATATTATACCATAGTATTTCCATTCTATCAATTGATTTTAAAGTTATTTTTTTTTGGCTATATTTCTACTTTATTTTTTTACATTTAGTGAACATACTCATCGTCTATTCTGCCAAGTATTTCCTCTAAAATATCCTCAAGAGTCAGCATCCCAATTATATTGTTTTTACTATTTTTTACAAGAGCAAGGTGCATTTTATTTTTTTTCATTTTCATATACACTCTGTGTACCGTATTGTTATCGTCTACTACAAGTGGATGTCTTAATATGCTCTCACCTTTAATCTTTCCAGTCTTTAAATTTTCATAATTATTAAGCGCGTCTTTTACGTATAACGCTCCTAATATAGTTTGATTATTACTATCATATACTAGTAATCTTGAGTATGTTGTATCTTTGAATTTCTTCATAATTTTATAAAAAGAATCTTTAATTTTTACACTAGCTGATTTTTCTATTGGATTCATAATTTCAGATACAGATATCTTAAACGATGTTGCAACTCTTTCCATGATTTCTTTTTCTGTTTCGTTTATACTGCCTTTGTGATATTCTACATTTGTAAAATGTTTAATTTCATCTTTCATATATAACAAATCTTCACTTTTATCTTTTCTTTTATGATATGAATCATCCAAAATGGTTGCAATAAACGATAAAGGAAGTAAAAGTTTTGATACAATTTCAAACATATATATTGCAACTATATTTACTTTTTTTGTTTTTCTTGTTAATGCTAAATGCTTAGGTATATATGTTCCAATTATCATTGTTATATACGTTGCAACAATTGTTAATATTAAAATTGTTGCATACTTTATCAAACTAAACGTTGTGTTAGAAAATTGGTGAGAAAAATTATTTATAAGTGGCATTCCGTATTTTTCAACAACTATTCCAGATATTACAAACTCCAAAATTGTAACAGAAAGTTCAGTAGTAATTACAGCTTTATCTAAATTTTTAATAATTTTTTTTGCACTCTTACTTAAATTAAATATCTTATTCTTATCTAACATATTAATATATGTCGAGCCATATATTAATATCATAATACAAATTATTGATACACTAATTATAGCTATTTCCATTTTAATTATTATCTCCTTCTCTAAATAATACCACTTAAAAATTTAAGTGGTATTATTTACGTATTATATATAATTTATTTTAAATTACCTGTTATAACCTGCCATGTATCACTTGTTTCTAGTCCCTTTTGCCAAGCAGATATTCCTGCTAAATTGTATTTGTTTACAAGCTCAACTCTTTTTCTCATTGATTCTTTATCTTCAAGCCATAGCTTGTATGTAAGTTCACCTTTCACAACTTCTGCATAATTTTGTCCTGCATCTTCATCCCATACTGTTGCGACATCATTTCTTGATAAGAAATCTTGACAATCTTGCATTGAATATATTTTACTACTTGGTTTTTCTGTTGCATTTTTTACAGTCCAAAGCCTTGTATAGAATGGAACTCCAAGTATTATTTTATCTGAAGGTATTTTTGAATCATTTATTAAAGAATTAATTTGGTTTTCAACTTCTGATACTTTAGAAATAGATCCTGCCTCATTTGACCAAGAGCCCTTTTGGTCATATCCCATAAGGGCCACATAGTCAACAGCTTCTCCTATTCTTTGTCTATCGATATACCTTACGAAATAAAAATCTACTGATACAGTAATACCTTCATTCCTAAGTATTGGTGTAAGTTCACGTATAAATTGAGTATATAAATCTCTATCTTCGTCTTTCATTGACTCAAAGTCAATATTAATTCCGTCTAATTTATCTTTTTTTGCAATGTCTCTTATATTTTTTATAAACTTCTCTCTATTATATTCACTTTTTAAAAGAGCTGATGTATCACTTGCAGAATAATTTGTTGAGTCTATTCCATTAGTTATTATTGGCCAAATTTTATACCCATATTCTTTTGCCTTTGAATAATAGCTACTGCTAAACTTTGATATAATTTCTCCACTTGTATTTTTTAGCTCGTACCATGTTGGAGATACTACATTTACTCCTTCAATCTTTTTATCACCAAGTGTATTCAAATTACTTCCATATTGCCAAAACATTACAATTTTATCTTTATTAGCATTTTCTCCAACTTGTTCTTCATTACTTTCTGGTAAACTTCCATCAGGTAATGTAATGTTATTTTTAGAAATATAACCTACAACACCTTTATCTGTTTTAACCTTATACCAGCTTTTATGTTCTAAACTATCTGCATAAACAGTAACCTTATCACTTGTATTTAACATATCAAGTACATCTGATTTAGTTGATATATCAGAGTAAACATTTACTAAGTTATAATTTACAGGAATATCACTTGTACTTAATTTATCAACTACGATTGTATTTGTTTTATCGTTATATTCAGTTTTAATATTATATTCTTCCTTTAAAAGATTAATATCAATGTATGGTTGTCCATTAACAATTCTTGCCGGAGTATCTATGTCAACATATTCAAAATTTTTAGATAATTTGTTTTCATCTATTTTTAATTTTACAACTTTATCATCGGTTGTTACTATAACTTTAGTTGCTACTGTATCATAGTATATATTTTTATCAATTGTTTTTGAAATTGTATCTACGGATATATATAATCCTCCATCTTTTACAAATGGCTCATAATTTGTTTTTATATTATCTCCATAAATTACAAGACCTGCATTATCTGAGTTTGTATTTCCTTTTATTTTATTTATATTAAAAAACATCACTAATACTACAATTGTAAATATTAGTGGTATTATACATCTTTTTAATTCTTTCATCTAATATCCACCTCAACATCTATATTATACAATATATTTATAATTTTGTGAATATTAATTTTAAAATATACTAACTTTTTTATTATAACAGTTTTAATTGTTTGAAAATATACCAAAATATATTATTAAACAATTTTTAAAATTATAATCAAAAAATAAGGTATATATCTAAATCTGACATTTACCTTATTTATAACTAATATATAATCTCATAATTTTAATATTAAATATCTAACAGCCATTCAATTATATTTTTATGTATTATTCCATCCTCAGAAAAATTTGCTCTATCAAGTGAAAGAATATATTTAGGATAATTGTCGTTTATTTCTTTAAATGCTCCAAATTCTCTAGTCTTAGTTTTAGCTTGTTCTACTAAATAAGCAACTTGAAAATATAATTTTAAGAG
>FR891257.1 GCA_000433755.1 Clostridium sp. CAG:465
CAACTTTTTCGATCGTCCATGTCGTATTATTTATTTCAAATTCCATCAACATCTTCCACACTTTCTACAATTTGTTTTATTACACATAAAAATAGACACATACTCAGTACATTTATATACTTTGTATGTATCTTTATCTAATTCACATATATTTTCTTTACAATTATATCTTATACAATGTTTACACAGATAATTTTGATATTCTTCTTTTGTCATAGTATCACTACCTTTTTATTACTCATTTACTCATAAATAAGCATTAAAAAAGTAGCCCAATCTTGGACTACATTGTATATTTTTAATTTGTTGTCATATTTTGTTGACTTGTAATATTAGCAAGTGTTATAATGTAATTGCTCTTTTCTATTCGTTAGAGTAGAGAGTCTCTTTTATCCTTTTTTCTCTGTATCTATTAGAGCAGAAGGGAGGATATTCAATGACTGAATTTACTGACTTTATTGTTGCTATTACTGGATTACTTACAATTATATATACTATAATTGTATTTTTTAGCAACAAACTTAAATAAATGTAAGATTATTCTTAGGCGCTGCTCGGCAAAGCAGGGCTTTCTTTTTTATTATATTCACTTTTTTGACTAAGTATACTAAAAAAGAGAAGATAGTCGGCAAACTATCTTCTGATATTCAATATAACTGAATTTACCCTTTCGAAATGAAAGGAGTGATTAAAATGAGTACATTTTAATCAATGGTTCAACAAGATTACATAAATTGTCTTCTTATTGTACCTACATTATAACATTAATGATATACATTGTCAAGTGTTGTATGTAATCTTGTGAAAATTGTTTGGCACCTCATGAAATTTGTATGAATAATAATAGCACTACCATAATAGATAGTGCCAAGAGGTTGATTATAAAAAAACTAAGGTTTCCCTTGTTTGCATTCAAAATAGCAATCCTCTCAAGTCTAGAACTAATCGTCTTTATTTTTTTGACGATTAAGAGAGAATTGAAAAGTAAGTCAGTTACTAGTCTATTCTTACTCAACGTTAATTTCCAGCGAAAGGCATATCCGATACCTTCTGCTATTATATATTATAGCATGCTTAAATACTTAATTTCAAGCTTTTGTTAGGAACACTTT
>FR891258.1 GCA_000433755.1 Clostridium sp. CAG:465
TATTTTATTATTTTATTATTTTATTATTTTATTATTTTATTATTCTATTATTTTTAGCCATACTAACCAAAAGGAGATGAATATAAAATATCATCTCCTTTATTACTCTAATACTTTTATTAATTTGAAGCCTGTGTTGTATCATCACTTTCAAGAGTTACTTGAACATCCATATCTTTATTTTGTCTATGAACCTTTAATGTAATCTTGTCTCCGACATTTTTAGTATTTTTTATTTCATTCAATTCTTCCATTGTTGTTATATCTTTACCTTCTATTCCTGTTATAACATCACCTTTTTGAAGTCCAGCCTTTGATGCTGGTGAATTTGTAACAACTTGTGCTACATATACACCTTGTGGTAAATTATTCATTTTAGCTGTAGTTTCATCAACGTTTATACCTGATACACCAATATATGGTCTTACTATTTTTTTATCTTTTATAAGTTTATTAATTATATCAACTGCATCATCACTAGGAATTGCAAAACCAAGACCTTCTACAGATGTACCACTAAGTGAAGATCCAATTTTTACAGTATTAATACCAATTACTTGCCCTTGTGAATTAACTAAAGCTCCACCACTATTTCCAGGATTAATTGCAGCATCAGTTTGAATTAATTTGTATGTTCTACCACTAGTTGTTATTTTTCTATTTAAAGCAGATATATAACCTACTGTAACACTGCCAGCCAATTCTTGACCTAGTGGATTACCAATAGCAACTGCTATATCTCCAACTTGAAGTTCTGATGATTTACCAAATTCTGCAGCTGTAAGTCCTGTTTTTTCAACTTTAATAACAGCTAAATCTGTTGTTTCATCATATCCAACTAAACTAGCTTCAATTGTTTCATCTGAGTCTGCAAGTGTAACTGAAATTTTAGCACTTGAATCTTTTATTGCACTTTCAATTACATGATAATTTGTAACAATGTAACCATCCTGTGAATATATAATTCCAGATCCCTCTTCACTTGATTCTTGAAGAGAACCAAACATTGTTTGTGACATTGCATTTATTTTTATTCCAACAATTGATGGTCCAGCTTTTTTAGCAATTGCAACAACTGGACTATCAGTGGCCTCAATCTTAATACTTGTTGTATTATTACTATTACTTGTATTAGTAGAATTATTATTGTTTGTTTTTGTAAGAATTGTATATGTTAAAACACTACCTATAGCACCTGCAATAATTGCTGTAATAACAGCCATTATAAACATGGGAGTACTATTTCTTTTTTCCTTAATAAACATCTTTGTTCCAACGCTTTTCTGTTCTGTAGCTTTTTTTTCTTTTGTTATCTTTTTTTCTTCTTCATTTTCACTCATATTATCCCTCCTATATATTATTTTACAATATATTAACTATTTTTTCCAGCTGCAACACCTGTTGAAAAAGCAATTTGTAAATTATATCCTCCAGTATATGCATCAACATCAAGCAACTCACCTACGACATACAATCCTTTTACTATTTTTGATTCCATAGTTTTGGGATTTATTTCTTTTGTATTTATACCTCCAGATGTTACAATGGCCATATCGAGTGGCATAAAGCCAGAAATATTTATTTTTAAATTTTTCACTATATTAACTAAATTTTCTCTTTGTTCTCTTGTAATTTGATGAACCTTTTTCTCTTTATCTATTTTTGATAAGTTAATTATTGGAGATATTAATTTTTGAGGTAAAAGATCATTTAATGAATTTTTAAATTCTTTATTTGTATATTTTTCAAAATCTCTCTGTATTCTTTTATCTAGCACTTCAAAACTTAATGCTGGTTTTAAATCAATTACAAATTCAATTTGCTTATTTTTTATTTTTTCATTAATATTTTTTACAGTGTTTAATTTACTACTTGCACTTAATACTACAGGTCCTGTAACACCAAAGTGCGAAAACATCATTTCTCCAAATTCACTATATAATATTTTATTATTAGTTTTATCAATAAGATTTACCTTAACATTTCTAAGAGAAAGGCCTTGTAATTCTTTACATATTTTATCTTCAGATTTTAAAGGAACAAGTCCAGGTTTTATTTCCTTTATACTATGCCCAAGTTTCTCAAGCAAAATATATCCATCTCCTGTACTTCCTGTTGATGAATAGCTTTTCCCACCTGTTGCTATAATACATTTATCACAAACAATTTCAGTACCATTTTCTAGTTTAACTCCTGATATTTTTTCATTTTCAGTTATAATTTCTACAACTCTTGAGTTATATTTTATCTTAACATTTTCCTTCTTTAACTTGTTTTTTAATGCATTAACAACATCTATAGCGCTATCACTTACAGGAAAAACTCTTCCTCCTCTTTCGACCTTGGTTTGTACTCCTAATTTATTAAAGAAATCTACTACATCTTTATTATTGAAATTTGAAAAAGAGCTATACATAAATTTAGAATTATTTACTATATTATTTCTAAATTTTTCCTCATCACCATCAAATGTAAGATTACATCTACCTTTTCCTGTTATTTTTAACTTATTTCCTAAAGAACTATTTTTCTCTACTAATATAACATTATTTCCTTCTTCTGCGGATGTTATACCTGCTATCATTCCTGCAGGTCCACCTCCAACTACAACAACATTCATTATTTCTCCCTACTTATAATTTTAGATACTGCACTACATATTGCAAGTTTAGCAGACTCATAAGTAAGTCCTCCTTGCATATACGCAACATATGGTGCACGTATAGGTGAATCAGCTGATAGTTCTATTGATGCTCCTTCTATAAAAGTTCCTGCAGCCATTATTACATCATCATCATATCCTGGCATTGCCCATGGTTCTGGAGTTACATGACTATCTATTGGACTTTCATTTTGAATTTGCTGTATAAACGTTATTAGTTTATCTTTATCATTAAATTTTATTGCTTGAACTATATCTGACCTTTTATCAAAAGCTGATGGATATACATCAAAGCCTTGTTCTTCTAACATTTTAGCAGTGAATACGGCTGACATCATTGCGTTTTTAACTATAGATGGAGCCATAAATAATCCTTGTAATATGTTCCTGTTTTGATCCAATGTTGCTCCACATTCCTTACCAATTCCAGGGCAAGTAAGTTTTTCAGAACATAATTTTATTATTTTACTATCTCCTGCTATATATCCACCTGTTTCACATAGTCCACCACCTGGATTTTTAATTAAACTACCGCATACAACATTTACTCCAACATCAGTTGGTTCAAGTTTTTCTGTAAATTCACCATAACAGTTATCAACCATTATTATTACATCTTTATCTATTTTTCGTATATGTTCCACAACTTCTTTTATATCATCAATACATAAAGATTTCCTTAAAGCATATCCTTTTGAACGTTGAATGTGAATTAATTTTACTTTATTATTTTTTAGATATTTTTCAATTTCTTCTATATCAAAATTTCCATCTTTTTTTAAATTTATTTCGTCATATCTAACACCATAAGACATTAAAGATAGTGGATTTTCTGTTAATCCTATGACTTCGCATAAAGTGTCATACGGTCTTCCACTTATTGCAAGTAATGTATCACTAGGCATAAGTAATGCTTGAAGAACTGTTGCAATTGTATGTGTACCATTAACAAATTGTACTCTTACTAAACTATCTTCTGTATGAAATACATCTTTATATATTTTTTCTATTACTTCCCTTCCTGCATCATCATATCCATATCCAGTTGTTTTATTCATATGCATTGTAGATACTTTATTGTCTTTAAAAGCTTTTAGAACTTTAGCTTGATTATATAAAGCCGTGTCTTTAATATCATTAAATATAAGTTCTAAACCATTTTCAACCTGACTTGCTGTTTTAAGTATTTCACTTGATATATTAAACATATTCTCTATGCTTTTCATTTTTATCACCTTCTAAATTATACCACAATTAATAAATATTGTGAATATACATAACATAATTTCACTAAAATTTCACCTTATATCAAACATTTATCATAAATAGCAAAAAGCACCCAGTTTATATACTAAGTGCTTACATTTAACAATTATTCCATATCTTCTAAATCATCTTGATTTTTAGTAAATTCGTCAAATACTTTTTTTCCTAAATTTTCATCTGTAACCGTATCGTAAACTTCTTCTCCATCGACTTCTTTAATTTCAAGAATTGTTACTTCAACATCATCATCTTCATTTCTATCAGCTTCAGCTACAATTAAAAATTCTCTTTCATCTTCAAGGGTAACAACGTCTATTATTTCAAATTTTACATCATTTCCTTCTTCGTCTGTAAGTGTAACTATTGGGCTCATATCATCAGGAAGTTCATCCCCAAAATGATCATGTCCACATCCTGCGCAAGAATCACATCCTGCTGCGCATCCTGTTAATTCTTCTTTATCCATCTCTTTTCCTCCTTATATATAATATATCATAAACTATTTAAATATCCTTCTAAAATGTAAGTAGCTGCAAGTTTATCAGCATATGTATTTTTTTTCTTTTGAGAAATATTAAGTTCCCTCATTGTCCTATATGCAGAAACCGTCGTTAGCCTTTCATCCCATTTTACTATATTAACATCTAATTTTTCTTTTAATAAAGAAATTATCTCATCAACTTTTTTTGTCTTTTCAGACATAGTTCCATTCATGTTTTTTGGATAGCCAAAAACTATTGTTTGTACATCATATGTCTTTGTTAAATTTATTATATGAGATATTAACTTTTTAATACTGCCATTTATTACAAATGTATCTAGACCCTGGGCCGTTATACCAAGTTCATCAGATATAGCCAGTCCAACTCTTACATCTCCGTAATCTACTCCTAATATTCTTTTCATAATTTATTATAGATCCAAATATTTCTTTATCATTTCTTGTAGCAAGTCATCTCTTTCAATTTTACAAATTAGTGCTCTTGCATTTTGATGTGATGTTATATACGTTGGGTCGCCTGATAAAATATAACCTATAATTTGACTAACAGGTTCATATCCCTTATCTTTAAGAGCAGAAACTACTTGTTCCATTATTTCTTTTACTCTTCTTGATTCATCTTTTTGAGGTTTAAATACTGTAGTATTTTGATCCATAAAATCACTCCTTTTCTTTATTATATTATATTTATTATAATACAATGACATATTTTTAAATTGTTTAAATTATTTTAATTGTATTAACTGAATTCATTCCGTCTATATAATCTACCATCTTTTCTATTTCAAAATCGATATCATTTTGATTTTTTACTGTATGTAATAAAAATTGACTATTTACTGTTATCTTTTCATCACCTACATACTCACTTTCCAAGTTTAACTTTGCAAGTAACCTTTCAATCATAGGTTGTGAAGCTTGTGATGACATATTAGGAATAATTATTAAAAATTTAATTCCACTATATCTTATTAATATAATATTCTTATTTACAAAATTTTTTATACAATTTGTAGCCTTAATAAGTACAGCATTTCCAACATTTCTACCATATTTTAGATTAATATCTGGAATGTTTTTTAGACAAACCATTGCTATTGTATTATTCTCATTATTTTTTATAATCTTTCTTGCACCTGAGTACAAATATAAATTAGTGTAAAATCCTGTTTGTTTATCTTCGTTTTGTGCTTTTTCAATTGATCTTTGAAATCCAACAATATCAAGAAATGTTCCTATATTTGCCTTTAGTTTTGCAAGCTCTGATTTTGGAATATTGTCAAATGCATTAGATACAGTATCTTCTAAAAGCCAAAATCCTAAATAAACTCCGTTACAATATATTGGAGAAAACATTGCGGATTTTATTCTTCTTTCAACTGCACTTCTATATAAAAGTGTTTTTCCCGGTGCAGTTGTTAAATACTTAGATACATTTTTAGAGATATTAACTTTAAAATCATTTTCATTTGCAATATCTTTTAGTCTATCTTTATATATAGCTTCTATATTACTTGCTGTTGAATCATATTCATACCCATCAAATGTTGAAATAGTTGAGTATTTAACTCCATAATTTGTTATTATAACATCATTTAAGTTTTTAATTTTCTCATCAGATGAAAACTTTGAACTCATTATTTCTAACATATTTTGCAATATATTCATATTAGCTACATTTTTTGATACAGATTTTAGGGAGTTTATTTGTCTCTTTTGAAAAGATGTAATAATTATTGCAACAATTAAAATAAGTATAATTGTAATTATTAAGGTTATTATTAATAACTCCATTTACAAACCTCTTTTCTTTAATTTAAATTATTTAATTTCTTTTTCGTAAGTGCCCTCATTAGAATTATTATATGTAGCTGATGATTTTTTAAATATTCCTCCAAAAGAACCTTTCTTTTTCTGAGGGGTATATGTTTCAGCTCTGGAATTAATTATTCCTCCAATGGGATATATAGCATTTATAATTTTTGATAAGTTAGATATAAAATCAGCTGAAAAACTCGAAAACTTATTTGTATACTTATATAGCATTTCAATGTATTTTATATAATTTTCTTGATCAAAAGGCAATATATAATATGGAATCGTAGATGAATTAAATAATTCATCAAACATTTTTAAGTCATAACTTGTATAAGTAGCTATACCATCAATTATATCTTTTGCTGTAAGAGAACATCTAACATGTTTATTTATTATAATTCTTATCTTGTTCATTGGAACACCATGTGATTTAAGCTCTCTTAAGAACATCGTTGTCTGTGCAATATTAAGTACATTCATATCTTGTACTAAGTATATTTCTTGACACAATCTAAAGTAATCATATGGTGTTGTAAAATCAGTATCTATAAGAATAACGCTATTATTTTGCATAATTGTATCAATTACTACACTTGAATTATATTGTTTTCTATCATCACCAGGCATACCTGTATAAATACTTAATTTTTCATATATTAAAGGTTCATTTAGTCCATTTGAAGCATATTTCATACTTTCAGCAGCAATAGCCCTTTTTCCTTCATTATCATATGTATATATAGTATAAGTATCTCTTTTTCTTGTAACGTCACAAATTGCTGTTTTAACTTTATTTCTTGCAAGATATGTTCCTATTGCATTAATACAAAATGTTGTTCCTGATTTTGGAGCCCCAACAAAACATACTATTTTTTTATAATCTTTAGGAACTTCGAAAACATTTTTTATAACCTCTTTCTCAACAACTTTTGTAACAACAGGTGCAGGAGTTGGAACTTTTTGAACAACAATTTTTTCAATTATTTCAGGCTCTTTTTTTATCTGTATAGCATTTGCATCTTTTTCAACAATCCTCTTTTGAGGTTTTACATTATCATTTGATGTACTTTCAACTTTTTTTACATTATTTTGTATGTTTTTATTATCATTTTGAGTCTGAGGTTCAACTACTTGAGCATTAACACCTAATGATTTATATTTTTCATTATTAAATGATAAATATTGTTTAACATCTGATGGTAAAAAATTAGATATAACCTTTAATTGCTCATCTGTATATTGTGCAGCAATTCTATCAAATATTTCATTATATTTATCTGGAACACCATTTTGGTTTCTATAATATGATATAATCCTTTGAATTTCTATTTCTGAAACTTCAGCTGAATTATATATATTTTCTCCAGCTACTTTATCATAATATTTCTTTACATCTTTTTTTTGAAAAGGTTTATTAATTGCTGCTGCAACTTTTCCTTTTGTTCTATCTTGTCCCGTAAGAACTGTATAGATTCCCATATTAAATAATTTAGCAAGATAATCATCACCAAGTTTTCTTCTATCAGACGCAACATATACAATGTTTTTTGCATCATATGCATCTGTCATTGCATCTATATTTTTAAAAAGATAATCATCTATCTGTGCATAATTATTAGTTGGAAATTTTTCCAATTCTTCTAATACTACAGCTCTATCATATTCACCAGAAGCTAATTCCTGAATAAATTGTTTAAAATAATAAACATTTTTATATTCTATTTTTTCTTGATATTTTTGCTGGTAAAAATCGGCAATTCCTTTAGCAGTATCATCATTATTTATACCAAAAAGTATTTTCATATTACACCTCTTATTTTCTTATGTTTAAATTTATTTCATTATTAAAAATGCATATAAAAGTGGTAAACATTGTATTATTACCATAAATATTGCAATTCCAATTAAAAGACGTCTTCCAAGGAGCTTATGTTCTAAAACTTCAGAACCAACAACATAAAATTGATATAACGCATATATGAACACCAATGTTACAACAGGCCAAGAATATTTTTGAACAAATATAAGGGCCTTCATTGTTCCGTCCATTATTTGATCATTTGTAAAAGTTTCTTCTGCACCAAAAACAAAATTTGAAACAATACCAGAAACTATAGAAATCACTAAGCATATAATAACTAGTTTTTTATATCCAATACTTTTATATTCCATTTTATACCTCACATTTTATTTCTTTTTATTATACCATATAATTTTACTATAAAAAAGAGAAAATATCAAGGCATAGTAACAAATTTGTAATAAAAGTTTTAAGGGAATAAACATATTATATATAATTGTCATAAAGAAAAAAGAAAATAACAAAACTTTATAACTTACATTAGAAAAATTTCCCTCATTAAAAATTTATCACAAAACTTTTAATGAAGGAAAAT
>FR891259.1 GCA_000433755.1 Clostridium sp. CAG:465
ATCTAAAATTTATAACCTTTCCTAAATAATTAAATTTACAAAAAAGGAAAAAACATGCAATAATTTTGAATACAAAACTTTAATAAAATACATAATATAAATATATTATTTTTAGAGGTGATTTTTTGAAGAAAAAAACAGTAGTAATTACAGGTGCAGGCTCTGGTCTTGGAAGAGAGGCTGCTATAGAACTTGCAAAAAGAGGCCATAGTGTAATTGCAACGACAAGGTATGAAAAACAAGCACAAGAAATTAATACTCTTGCAAATGACAGAAGAATTGATTTAAAATCTTTCAAGCTTGATATTAATTTAGAAAGTGACAGAAACAAGTTAAAAGAGTTAGATTTTGATGTTTTAATAAACAATGCAGCAATTGGAGATTCAGGTTCAATTTCAGATATCTCAGTAGATAGAATTGAAAATGTATTTGAGACAAATGTTTTTTCAAATATAAAAATAACACAAGTAGCATTAAAAAACATGATTGAAAGTAAAAGAGGTAGAGTTATTTTTCTATCTTCACTTGCTGGTAGAATTTCAATTCCATTCTTAGGTCCATACTGCGCCTCAAAATTTGCAATTGAAGGATTTGCATCATCACTTAGAAAAGAAATGAAAAAACTAGATGATGTAAACATTCAAATTGGCATAATAGAGCCAGGGGCTTATGCCACTGGCTTTAATAAGGAGAATAATGAGAAAAAATATGAATGGATGTATAAAGATTCATATTTTAAATATAAATGGAAAGATATAAAGGAAAAAGAAACAAAGTATTGGAATTTTATAGAAAAGAAAAATTTCAATTCTATAATAAAGCAATACATACATTCAGTTGAGGATAGAAAATTAAAATTTAGATATACAGCTCCAAGAACTCAAGCTTTTATAATTCAATTACAAAGAATATTTGGGCTTTAACTATGTATGAAAAGCTATTTCTAGCTTTTCTTTTTTTAGCAGTTATAACTTCCTTTATTTTCTTCAAAACAACAGCAGCAACATTTTGGTTCTGGTCTAGGGCAACATATCTCTTTACTTTGACAGCAGCATCCACATTGGTTTTTTTGAACATTGCATTGACATTCACAACTATTCCAATTGTTTTGATAGTATCCACATCCTGTATTTTTATTGCAATTACACATTAACTTTATTTCCCTCCTTTTATATATTAGTGTATATTTCAACACTAATATATAATATGAATAATAAAAAAAATTGATACAAAAAAGACTAGGAATTAACCTAGCCTTAAAACAAGTTTTATATATATGAAAAAGTTTTTTTCTTGTTTACCGTTCATTTTATTCTAATTTTGTATAGGAATCGTCTTTATATTTTTTATTATGGAAAGTTAAAAATTAAATTTTAACTCTAAATTTATCTTACATATACCACCTTCTTTCAATAATTTATTCCCTATATATTAAAATCCTACAAGGATTTATCTTCTTTATTTACAAATAATCGTTAGTTATCATATATCACCTCCTAAAAATCGCATCTTGAGTTAATAACGTCTATTGCTATCACCTCCTTAGATTCTTATTTAATATATTTAATAACATTAATAGTTAATTATTATCTGCATTTACAGAATATTCTTTCTATCTATATCACCCCTCTCAATAAATTTATTAATTCTATATATTTACAGGCTATACATAGCCAAATCAGTTTTCATATTTACTACATTATATTTTATAATATTAAGTATAGAACAATTTAATTTGTACTATTTTCATTTACAACTAAATTATACTTTATAATTGTGATAGTTTTATGATAATATAGTAAAATATATATGAATTAATAAATTGGCTAACTAATAATAGTATTAATAATATTTTTCCCTCCTTTGATAGTTATATTATAACTTAACTTTATGATAAAAATTTATGTAAAAATTGAAATATCTATGAAAAAATATATAAAACATTATTAAAACAGTTTAGTTATATTTACAATTTTTTTCTAGCGCACTATTAAATTAATTTTTTTACTTTTTTCACCTTTTTTATTGATAAATAAATAATCCTGAGGTATAATTAAATAAGTAAATTCGGAGGAAAACAAATGAGAAAATCAAAAGAAAAATATAGTCCAAAAAAAATAAAAAAAACTATAATAGTTTCTTTGATAGTTGGAATAAGTATTGCAGCAATACTTATTTCTTGTCTTGTATATGCTTATGTGTATGTTAAAAATATATGTAAAGATATTTTAAAAGACAAATCAACTCAAGAGCTATTAAATGGTAATTTAATAAATAATATGCAGATATCAAGCTATATATATGATAAAGACGGTAATCAAATAGGATATCTATATGGAACAGAAAATAGAGTTGAAATAGAATACAAAGATCTACCTAAAAATTTAGTCAATGCAATTATTTCTATTGAAGACGAAAGATTTTTTGAGCATCATGGAGTTGATATAAAAAGAACTTCAGCTGCAGTTCTAAATTATCTTTCAAATAAAAAAGATTCAAGCTTTGGTGGAAGTAGTATTACTCAACAATTAGTAAAAAATCTAACCGATGATGACGAAACAAGTGTAACAAGAAAAATTCGTGAGTGGTATCGTGCATTTCTTTTGGAAACTAAATACAGTAAAGAAGATATTCTTAAAATATATACTAATACCATATATTTGGGTGAAAACGCTTATGGTGTACAAGTTGCATCTAAAGTATATTTTGATAAACCCGTAACAGATTTAAATTTAGCAGAATCTGCTATTTTAGCTGCAGCTATTCAGTCTCCTGAAGCTACAAACCCTTATACCAGCGAAAAATCAAAAGAAAGACTTTTAAATAGACAAAAAGTAGTTTTGAATAAAATGTTAGAACTTGGAAAAATAACAACTGAAGAATATAATGAAGCACTAAACACGCAAGTAACATTTAAAAAGAGCTCTGATATCAATCAAACTCAAACATATTTTGTTGACGCTGCAATTGAAGATGTTGCAAAAAATATTGCAAAGAAACAAAACATAACTTTTGAACAAGCAAAAAAAGATATTTACACTAAAGGTTATAAAATATATTCTACATTAGATCCAAGTATACAGCAGGTTATTGATAATACATATTCTAATACATCTATTTTCTATACTGATTCTAACGGTGGATTTATGCAATCAGCAATGGTTGTCTTAGACCATAAAAATGGTAATGTTTTAGGCTTAATTGGAGGTGCAGGTAAAAAAGAAGGAAATTTTGTTTTAAATCGTGCAACTCAAAGTTACAGACAGCCTGGTTCATGTATGAAACCTTTAGGAGCTTATGGTCCTGCCTTTGAATTAGGTACCCTTACTCCTGATTCATATGTTGAAGACTTACCTGTAAATATAAACGGATGGACCCCAAAAAATTATTATAATTATTTTAATGGATATGTTACTGTAAGACAAGCTATAGCAAAATCAATGAATCTTCCTGCAGTAAGAACTGTACAAAGTATGGACTTAAATTTTGCTTACAACTTTGCAAAAGAACTTGGTCTTAAGAGTTTATTACCTACAGATAAAGCAATCGCCCCACTATCTCTTGGTGGACTTACAAAAGGTGTAAAACCTATTGAAATGGCAAATGCGTATGCAACAATAGCAAATAACGGTATATATAACGAGCCAAAATTTTATACAAGAGTGGTAGACAAAGACGGAAATTTAATTTTAGAAGCAGATTATACAACAAAGAAGGTCATGAATGAAAACACAGCAAATATGTTAAAATCGTGTTTACAAGATGTTGTAAAATACGGTACAGCTTACGGATATGTTAACCTAGGGAATAATTTTGTCGCTGGTAAAACTGGTAATACAGACGGTGATGTAGATCAATGGTTCTGTGGTTTTTCAGATAATTATACTATTGCTTGTTGGAATGGATATGATGAACCAAAAGCTATAAATAGACCTTATCCATATGCTAGTGTAAGTTTATTCAATACAGTTATAAAAGGAATCACTCATTAAAAAATATATAAAAATTAAAGCAGCTAGATTTTCTCTAGTTGCTTTAATTTTATTTATTATTTATTTACTTGCTTATTATTTATTCTTTCTGATTTAGCTATTTTAGCAATTTCTTTTTTAGGTTTATTTACTCTGTCTAATTCAAACCAAAAGCAAGCTCCTTTAGTATATTCACTCTCAACTCCATAATCTGCTTTATGAATATCTAATATATTTTTTACTATTGAAAGTCCTAGTCCACTTCCAGAATCAGGTCTTTTAAAAGATTCAGTAGATTTGTAATATCTACTCCAAATATGTGGTAAATCTTCTTTCTTTATGCCAATTCCATTATCTATTACAGATATTTTCACTTTTTTTGGTGATAAATCTATTTTTACCTTTATTTCTTTACTATTACTACTATGATTTATTGCGTTAGAAATCAAGTTATATAGCACCTGTTGTATTTTAGACTTATCCACCCTCACATATGCTTCTTTTGGAATATCAGTAACTAGGTTAAAATCTGACAAATTGTTTGCCATTTTAAATCTTTCTACTATATTTTTTACAAGTTCACAAATATCTACTGTTTCCTTATTTAAAACTAAAAGCCCAGACTCAATTTTAGATATATCCATCATATCATTTACAAGAGTTGTTAATCTATCTGTTTCATCAATAATTACCTTTAAATGTTCCTCTCTTTTTTCTTTATTATCACCTGATAAATCCCTAATCATTTCAGAATATGCCTTTATCATCGTAAGAGGTGTTCTTAAATCATGTGAAACATTTGCAATTAATTCTTTTTTTATTTTATCAGTTTTTGCCAGTTCCTTAGTTGTAAAATTAAGAGTATCAACTAGATCATCCAATTCTTTATATCCTGCCTTTTCAAATGTAACATTATAATTTCCTCTAGCTAGTTTTTTTGTTTCTTCATTTATATTTTTTATTGGTCTAGACAATCTTCTAGAAATAAATACAGAAATTATAGATGCAATCAAAAGTGCTATAAATGTTATATACAAAAGTTGACTTTGAAGAACTGTTGTAGTTGCATCAATAGGATCTATAGAAGATACTATAACAAGATAATTTCCAGAATCTTGCATGAACATTCCATATACATATAATTCACTTTTAAATTTATCAATTTTCAAAGTATAATTTACTCTTTTAATTGGGCTTGATTGTATTTTTTCAACAAACTCACTAGTATCAATAGTAACAGGTCTTGTTGGCATTTGCGTTACATTTCCCTGTCCTGATGAATTATTAGATGAGTAAATCATATTAGAATTTTTATCAAATATAAAAATAGAAGCGGCATTTTTGTATGCAATATTATCTATATAATCTTCATAAGTATCAGAATTATTATACTCAATTTCAATATTTTCAGCTATTTTGTGTACCTCACTTTTTTTCATTGAGCTATAATAACTTTGAATAAAAATTACTTGCATAAACCATAAAATAATAAATAGAGCTATTGCAAATATAAAAAAATAAAGCCATATTTTAAAGGTAAGTGTATTTTTATTTGCATTTATAAATTCATTTAAATTATTTTTACTCTTCAAACTTATACCCCATCCCTCTAATTGTAGTTATCTTATCTCTATATTTTCCAATACTATTTCTTAGCATTTTTACATGAGTATCAACAGTCCTATCTTCACCAAAGAAATCATATCCCCAAACTTCATTTAATATTTTTTCTCTTGATAATGCAATATTTTTATTCTTAATTAAATATACAAGCAAGTCGTATTCTTTTGGTGTTAGTTCCTTTTTCTCTCCATCAACTATAACAACTCTTCCTAGCATATCAATTTCTAAGCCTTCAAATACATATTTATCTTCTTTTTTTGTTTTACTATTATTTTTTACTCTTGATGTTATTGCAGCTACTCTTGCCATTACTTCTTTTGGACTGAATGGTTTTACAACATAGTCATCTATTCCAATTTCAAATCCAAATAATTTATCATACTCTTCTCCTCTTGCAGAAAGCATAAGTACAGGTATATTTTTATTTTTTCTTATCTCCTTTATAGCAGAAAATCCGTCAAGCTTTGGCATCATTACATCCATTATAATTATATCAAAATCTTTCTCTTTACATATTTCTACAGCTTGCATTCCATTACCTGCTTCTTCTACTTCATAACCTTCAAATTTTGCATATTCTTTTATTACATTACGAATATTTACCTCATCATCAACAACTAAAATTTTCAAATTATCCCCTCGCTTTAACATACACACATATTATATATCATTTTTGTGATAGTTTTATGAACTTTATGTAAAACATGCAATTTTACGTTTATTATATCATATTATAATAAAAATATATAGATAAAATTAATATTCTGTATAAAAATAAAGCATTAAACAATAGTTCAATGCTTTATTTTGAGTTACAACTTAACGTTTAAAACATCCATTTCCAATAAATTCTTTAAGAATAGAATCGTTAGGAATATGTGTTGTTTCTATCGGTAAAAAGTTATTTAAAAGTTTATACAGCCTCCTTGCATCCGAATAATACATACTATTTTCTGGAATTTTTAAAAGCAATTTTTCTGCAAATGGTTTTAAAACTCCAAGTTCATATACAAGATTGGTGTTAAATATTTCATCAGCAAGGTTAACATATGGAAAAATGTTTTTCTTTTCTCCATCTAAAACTTTTTTCCAATTACTTAAAGTATCCTCTGGACTTACACCCCTTGTATCTGAATCTCTTACAATTCTACGGATAAGTCTTGTATCATTTGAAGATACTTTAGTAAAATGGTCAAGTCCCAAGGTCACCAAAGGTGCAAGATATATTTTAAATGACTTTGCATTTAT
>FR891260.1:0-3697 GCA_000433755.1 Clostridium sp. CAG:465
TTTGGGAGGTATGCTAACTAATAAATGTATATGATCTTTGCATGCTTCTGCTTCTAATATAACCACTTCTTTTCTTGCACATAATTCTCTTATTATTAATCCTATCTCTTGTTTTAAACTTCCATATATTTCCCGTCTTCTAAATTTTGGTGCAAATACTATATGATACTTGCATTCCCATGTTGTATGTGATAAACTTTCTTTGTATGATTTTTTCATACGATCATCTCCTTCTATATAATTTATTTGGCTGTCGAACCTTTTAAATTATATCACAAGGAGATATTTTTTTCTATTACTCTGCTCAACGCTAAAAGCTTTTCTGAACCACATGCATAGCATGTGGTTTTCTCTAATAACAATAAAGAACTACTTCGCATAATAAAGTAGTTCTTTATTTTAATTTATTATTATTTCTACATTTTTTTCTGTGTTACTATTTTTTTCAAACATCACTGATTTAATGTCATTATTTAGTAACCCATCTATGCTAAAATTTAATATTTTAGATAGCATTTTTAATGTTCTAGATTTAGAGATGTTTCTCCTAACTCCCAATTTAATATTGTGTCTTGTAATGTCATTCTTTTTTGCTAATTTATCCTTGTGAAAGTTTTAATCCTTTTCTTAATTTAAAAATATTTTCTTCTTATTTGTCAAAGTTTTTTAAAATTTACTGTACATAATCAATATTTTATATTTTAATCATACAATTTGTGTTATTTAATATAATTCATCTTTTTTAGCCATTTTAATGTATCTTTAATTGTATCTTTTATATCTCTATTTTTATAATCCAATTCTTTTTTAGCTTTTTCATTACTAAAATTGGAATTTGAAGATAATGTATATAGGGAATATTTTGTAAATAATGGTGTTTGCTTTTTTATATTATAATATAATTCACATATTGGAGCTACTAATTTTGTAAACCCAAGTGGTAACACTATCTTGATTCTTTTTCTCCCCTCTAAATCACAAACTAAATCGGTTAGTTCCTTTATTGTAATATATTTATTAGATAAAATATAACTTTCTCCCCTATTTTCTTTATCACAGGCACTAATAATGCCATCTGCTACATCTCTAACATCTACGAAATTATATCCTCCTTTTACACAAGCAAAGAGTTTTCCTGTTGCTACTTCTTTTATTAATTGTGTTAAGTGACTATTTCCATAATCATTCGGCCCAATAATTCCAGAGGGATGAATAATACAAGCATTAAGGCTTTTACTTTTTATTGCATCAATAACATATTTTGCTGCCTCCGCTTTTGTTTTTGCATATAGTCCTACTACTTTTTTAGAATCAAAGTTGATAATTTCAGTTATTGTTTCATTATTAGGCTTTTCGTTAATTGAATGTACACTACTTACATAAACAAGTTTTGCATCTATTTCTAAAACTTTGTCTACAATATTTTTTGTGCCATTAACATTAACATCATATACAATTGGGTTATATTTAGATTTAATATATACAACTCCTGCACAATGTATTACATAAACCTCTTTTCCATCAGTATTTTCAAAAATTGATGATAAACTTTTCTTTTTAGTGACATCTCCATAATAAATTTTACAATTTAATTTTTCCAATGACTTTATAGAGTCATTAGGTAATACAAGTGCTCTTATTTCACTTTCTCTATTTTGCTCTAATTTTCTTATTATATTATTTCCCAAAAAACCATTTGCACCAGTTATTATATACAATTTTTTCATATTTCACCTCCGACATTTACATATAATTACTATTTATATTTTAGTTAATTTGTTATGAAATCAAATCTATTTATTTGTGTATTATTGACATTAAGCTCTACCTTTTATAACTTTTACTCATCCTTATTTGTTAAGCTATTGTCTTCTAAACTATCGTCTTTTTTTACATAGTTTTCTAAATTTAGTTCCTTCTTAAATTCTTCTGTTGGCAAATATAATTTATACTTTGAAGCAAATATTTGATTATTATCTTGATGTGTTAAATCTCCTAGTTTTAAATCTATTATTACAAAGCATTTTAATATATAGTTGTAAAATACTAAATCTATAAAGAAATGTCTTCCGTCAAATGTTATTTTTTGTTGTCTTGATACAAAAGAAAATCCTCTTCCTAATTCTAATAAAAACTTTTGTAAATGGTCTATTATTGCTTGTTCTAAGTCTTTTTCATAGAAACTTGTTTTTCCTTCTAATCCTGAAAATTCTAATACATAAGGAACTCTTATTATATTCTTAGATTCTACTTTTTCTGGTAATCCTATTTCTTTTTCTACCGCTTCTATATCTTGACTTGCTAATAATCTTTCATAGTAGAATGATCCTATTTGTCTTTTTAATTGTCTTACACTCCAATTAGATTTTACACATTCATTAGCATAAAATTGTCTAGATTTTTCATCTTCAATTCTCATTAATAAATTATAATGCGACTAATTCAATTCGTCACACAGTGTCTGGCGAATTGGAAATGTACGATAAAATTGTCTAACTTTTGATAAAATCTTCTAATTTTTCAAACATTTTAATATCTGGATTTAGTTCAAGTATCAACAATATATTAATTTTTTTCATACTGACTTTCCTCTGCAAATTATTATTTTTTATTTTCTTCTAAATATTTTTTATACATTTCATCCATACTTGAAATATACTCTTGATCTTGCTTTACTCTAAATTTTTCATATTCATTTTCCGCTTTCTCTAATGCCTTCTTATGTGAAATTTTTCCTGAATCATTTAAAACCTTTTTCTTTCTATATCTCAATAAATCGTCTGCAACTTCAATCCAATCTTTCATTGTCATTACTTTCTGCTCTTTTGCCTCAGATTCTGCAACATCTAAAAATAAATTAGTTAAATCATTAAGTTTATTTAATTCATCTTTTTTTAAATAGTTTTTAGCAATGCTAATATCATATTTCATTATTTTTCCATCTGGACTATTTTTCCAATTTGTAAGTCCCATGTGTATTTTTCCACTATCGACTCTTTCAAATATTAGTTCAGCTGCTGTTTTACCAGTTATAGCATAGTGCAATTTATTTTGAACTATTTTAAAAAATGTATATGCTTCCTCCGAATCTTTATTATAATCTACACTTGTTGTTTCAAATACATCAGTTATTTTTTGATATTGTCTTCTTTCACTTAATCTAATTTCTTTAATGGTTTGTAATAATTCATCATAGTAATCTTTTCCAAATTTTGGACCATTCTTCATTTTATCAACATCAATTACAAAGCCTTTAATCATATAATCTTTTAATATTTTTGTAGCCCAAATTCTAAATTTTGTTGCTTTCTTAGAATTAACTCTATATCCAACTGCAATAATAGCATCTAAATTATAAAATTCTAATTCTCTATTAACATTCCTATTTCCTTCTTTTCGAACTATTTCCATTTTGGAAATAGTTGAATTTTTATCAAGTTCTTTCTCTTCATATATATTATTTAAATGCTTATTAATTGCGGGAACATTAACATCAAAAAGTTCACTCATACTCTTTTGAGTTAACCATATTGTTTCATCTTTTAATATTACATCTACATTAATTTTACCTTCATCAGTTTCATATAACAATATATTGCTTTCATTCATATTTTATCATCTCCATTAAAATATTTTAAGTAGGATATGTTTCCACATACCACTTATATCAGCGTCGTGTACATATCATATTCAAACA
>FR891260.1:3721-14195 GCA_000433755.1 Clostridium sp. CAG:465
CGTGTACATATCATATTCAAACAACCTTTTGATTATTTTTTTACACAATTTTTATTCAAAATATCGTTTTTTTAATTTGGGTAAAAATCAAAAAGTCTTATTTTTCAAGGCTTTTTCGATATAGTACTGAAACACATTCAATATGACTCGTATGTGGAAACATATCCACTGGAGTAATGCTATAAACCGTATATTTTTCTTCAAGTAATTTCAAATCTCTAGCAAGCGTTGCAGGATTGCAACTTACATATCCGATTTTTTTAGGATTAAAATCTAAAATATAATCTATACTTTTTTTATCAAGACCTCTTCTAGGTGGATCAACTACAATAACATCAGGCTTTATTTTTCTATCTTTAAACTCAATTATCTTATCTTCAACACTTCCTGCTATATACTCTGCATTTGATACACCGTTTTCCTTTATATTTAAATTTGCCATATCTACCGCAGTTTTTTCTATCTCTATCCCATACACTTTTTTAACATTCTTACTTAAAAATATTCCAATAGAGCCAACTCCACTATATAAATCAAAAAGAACATCGTTATCTTTTAGTTTCAATCCTTCTTTTAAAGTTGAGTATAGCACCTCTGCTTGTTGTGTGTTTACCTGAAAAAATGACTTTGGAGATATGAAGTATTTGAAATCACCAATATAATCTGTTATATACTTTTCCATACCATATACTTGTTTTACTTCTTTTCCAAGTATTTCATTTGTATTACTTAAATTTAAGTTTAAAAATATATTTTTTATATTATCATTTTTCTCGACTAGATTATTTACAACACTTCTCATTCTAAAATCTGATAATAAATTTTTGTTATTTACAACTATTACTATCATAATCTCACCTGTATGATAGCCTCTACGTATTAATATATGCCTTATATCTCCTGATTTAGTTTCATCATTATATCCTTTAAATCCTGCTTTTACAAGTTCATCTAATACATTTTTTGCTAGCATATCTATTACTCTATTTTGAATATAGCAACAATTATTCTCAACTATATCATGGCTATTTTTTCTGTAAAAACCAATAACAGTTTTTCCATCTACACATCTTACAGGATATTGTACTTTGTTTCTATAGTAATAGGGCATACCCATTCCAATTACATTATCTATTTTTAAATACTCTACTTTTTGTTTATCAAGTAAATTTTTAACCATTTGTTTTTTTAAGTGAAGCTGCATATCATAAGATATATTCTGAGCCATACAACCTCCACAATATTTAAAAGCACTACAAAATGGCTCTTCTCTATAGCTACTTTTTACGAGTATTTTTTCAACTTTTGCTATAGCATATGATGATGCAACCTTTATGATCTTAGCCCTGACTTTTTCAGTAGCTATAGCATCTGGTACAAATATAACTATACCATCTTGCTTTGCAATCCCTTCAAAGGCAGAGCCATTATCAATTATTTCTAAATCTACTATATCATTTTTCTTTAACATTTATTCTCCTTGTCTTATTTTATCTAATACTTCTTGTAATTTTTGTTGATTATTTTGTAATTCATCAAGTTTTACATTATAACTACTTTCTATATCTTTTCTTTCATATACAAGATTTGAAATTATTTTGTTTTCATTATTTTCATCAGCTAAATTTATATTTATAGTCTGTATTGCGTTATCTTTTACAAATACAATTACACTACACTGTTTTGCCCATTTAATATATGATGTAATATCAGAGTCATCAAAATTTGCAGATATTTGTGTTAATACTTGCGATTTATTCTCACTCTTTATTTCTGAACTTACTTTTGTAATTTTATTACCATATTCAAAATTTGAATTAGTATAGTTTTTACTTTCTGCAAAAACTCTTGTTATCATTGTATTTCCAACATATATATTATTGCTATCTACAACGCTTATATCAGTATTGTTATCAATTTTATTCGTATCACATGCTACATTTTCTATTGGATAAAAAAACATATATGGTGCTGTAAATATAGCAATGAATAAAGCAAGCCCTTTTTTCTGACTTTTTTTTATATTAGTATTCTTAAAAGTTATCTTGTAGTTAAAGAAGTACGAAATGACTGCTGATAAAGCAATACATATACAAATATATGTTACAGTAATCCATGAACTACATGGGTTATATGCAATATTTGTAAATGCTCCATCTGGATTTAGTTTTGAGGCGCCTAAAAGAATAATTCCACCTACAAAATCAGCAACAATCCCATATATTAGCATTTTAAATATACTCCTTTTATATATTTTCTTTATATCTGCAATCTTAAAGAAAATACATGCAATTATAAGTACTAAAGTATATACTAAAAAATTAACTGGTAAAATCATAAACCAAATCAAAGGACTGGCTACTAGTAATAACCATATTGGAAGCACTAAACTATACATTTTATTTTTCATATCTACACCCTCTTATACAAATAATTATACCATATAAAACAATTAATATTCAAGCATTTGAAAATTATTTTTTATTTTATTATTTAATTTAAGTAACTAATTATAATTTTTAGAATATAGTATATTAAGTAAATCAAAAATTTACTTGAAACAAAAGGAGTGTTATATATGTGCAACCTTAATGATAGTAAAACTCTTTTATGGATTGCAATACTTATTCTTATAGTTTATGCCTGTAGTAGAGATAATTCATCTAGACCAATGAACTTCGATACTTTCTTTAAAGTATAGATAGTTCATCACCTTTTACATAGGTGCAAGTACTTATATAAAGCGAGGTGAATTAAAATGGATGAAAGATGCGGATGCGGATGTGGATGCGGATGCAACAACAACTGTGGATGTGGATTCGGAGGCGGATTCGGTGGTGGAAACTGCTGCTGCATATGGATCGTACTTATAATCATAGTTCTTTGCTGTTGTTGCTGCTAATAAATAGCACATATAATAATACATAGTAATATTTACTATAAAAGCTCGGGAAACCGAGCTTTTGATTATAACATTTTTCTTAAAAATTCACCTGTATAACTTTCTTCACACTTTGCAATTTGTTCCGGAGTTCCTGATGCAACTAGAGTTCCTCCATTATCTCCTCCATCTTTACCTAAATCAACAATATAGTCGGCTGACTTTATTACATCTAAATTATGCTCAATCACAACTAATGTATTATTTTGATCAGTAAGTCTTTGAAGTATTTTAATTAATTTATTTACATCATCCATATGAAGTCCTGTCGTTGGCTCATCTAAAATGTATAAGGTTTGACCAGTTGCTCGTTTTGAAAGTTCAGTTGCAAGTTTTATTCTTTGGGCTTCTCCTCCAGATAATGTTGTAGAAGATTGACCAAGTTTTATATATCCAAGACCAACATCCATTAAAGTTTCTAGTTTTGTCCTAATTTTAGTTACGTTTTTAAAGAATTCTAAAGCTTCTTCAACAGTCATATCAAGTACATCTGCTATACTCTTTCCTTTATATTTTACCTCTAAAGTTTCTCTACTATATCTTTTTCCTTTGCATACTTCACATGGTACATATACATCAGGTAAGAAATGCATTTCAATCTTAATAATTCCATCACCAGAACACGCTTCACATCTTCCTCCTGGTACATTAAAACTAAATCTACCCTTTTTATATCCTCTAAGTTTAGCTTCATTTGTAAGTGAAAATAGTTCCCTTATTTGATCAAACATTCCAGTATATGTTGCAGGATTAGATCTTGGTGTTCTTCCAATTGGAGACTGATCAATATTTATTACTTTATCTATTTTATCAAGACCTAATATTTTGTCATGTTTACCGACATGATATCTACTTTTATTTATTTTATTATTTGCCTCTTTATACAAAATATCATTTACCAAAGTAGATTTACCACTACCTGAAACTCCTGTAACGCAAGTAAAATTACCAATTGGAATTTTTACATTTATCTTCTTTAGATTATGCTCCTTTGCGCCCTTTATTTGAATATATCCTTTATCCTGTTTACGTCTTTTTGATGGAACTTCAATTTTTAACTTTCCACTTAAATATTTTCCAGTAATTGATTCTTCACATTTTAATATTTCTTTTGGAGTTCCTGCAAATACTACATTTCCTCCATTAATACCGGCTTTTGGTCCAATATCTACGATATAGTCAGCTTCTCTCATAGTATCTTCATCATGTTCAACTACAATTAAAGTATTTCCTAAATCTCTCATTTTCTTTAGTGAACTTAGTAATTTTTCATTATCTTTTTGGTGAAGTCCAATACTTGGCTCATCAAGTATGTAGAGCACACCTGTAAGTCCAGAACCTATTTGTGTGGCAAGCCTTATTCTTTGGGCTTCTCCTCCAGATAATGTTCCAGCAGCTCTAGAAAGTGTTAAATATTCAAGTCCAACATCTATTAAAAAGCCAAGTCTACTATTTAATTCTTTTACAATTTGCTCAGATATAATTTTGTTTTTATTAGAAAATTTTTCATATACTTTATTTATATAACTTTTTATAGCCACAATATTCTTATTGCAAAGTTCATATATATTTAAATCTCCCACAGTTACTGATAAACTTTCCTTTTTTAGTCTTGCTCCATCACAAGCATTGCAATGACTAGATGACATGAAACCTTCGTAAAAAGCTTTCATTCCTGGAGATTTTGTTTCTGCAAATCTTCTTTGAAGAGTATTTATAACGCCCTCAAATTCTGATTCAAATTCCCTTTTCATTGTTCTACCATTATGTTTAAATTTTATTATTTCTCCATTACTACCATATAGAAGTATATTCATAAAGTCTTTTGGTAAATCCTTTAATTTAGTATCAATATCTATACCATAATGATTACAAAGTCCTTCTAAATACATTTTACTCATACTATCTATTACCATACCTGCTGCAGACCAACCTTGTATTGCACCATAGTCAGATAGCTTCTTTTCTTTATTTGGCATTATTTTTTCAGGATCAATTCTTAGTATTTCTCCAAGTCCAGTACATGCAGGACATGCTCCAAATGGACTATTAAACGAAAACATACGTGGTGTTAATTCATCTAAACTTATCATACAATCTGGACATGCATAATTTTGACTAAAAAGTACTTCTCGTTTCTTAGTTAAATTTTCAATCAATACTAAATTATTTGAGTAGTTTGAAGCAAGTTCCACTGAATCTGCAAGCCTATTTCTTATACTATCTTTTACAACTAATCTGTCAACAACTACTTCAATTGTATGCTTTTTTTGCTTATCAAGAGCAGGTGTTTCTTCAGATAAATCATAACCAATTCCATCAACCCTTACTCTTGTATATCCGTCTTTTAGTATTCTCTCAAATAATTTTATATATTCTCCCTTTTTCTCCCTTATTACAGGAGCCATAACAATTATTTTTGTACCATCCTCTAATGTTAAAATTTGATCTACAATCTCATCTACAGTTTGTTTTTTTATTCTTTTTCCACACTTTGGACAATGTGGAACACCAACTCTTGCATATAGCAGTCTTAAATAATCATATATTTCAGTTACTGTTCCCACCGTAGAACGTGGATTTTTTGAAGTAGTTTTCTGATCAATTGAAATTGCAGGAGATAACCCTTCAATATACTCTACATCTGGTTTTTCCATAAGTCCTAAAAATTGTCTTGCATAGGAAGATAATGATTCAACATATCTTCTTTGACCTTCTGCATATATAGTATCAAAAGCAAGTGAACTTTTACCACTTCCAGAAAGGCCAGTAAATACCACTAACTTATTTCTAGGTATCTCTAAATTAACATTTTTTAAATTATTCTCTTTTGCTCCTTTTATTATTATTTTATCATTCATAACATTACTTCCTTATTTATATATAACAAAACATCTGTTATAATGTATATTATACATTATAAACAGATGTTTGTCAATTATTAACTTGTTTTTTCTTTTACAACAAAATAACCTATTCTTAGATATTGATTACTACAATACTTAGATGTTACTTTTACATGTTCAGAGTTATCTACCATAGCAAGAATTTCAACTTCTTCAAAACAAGGCTGATAAAGCCATCCCATCTTTGAAAACCATTTACCATTTTTATTTTTTCTTGAAAAGTGAAAAATACCTTTTCTAAAATTTTTTGTATCTTTTGGGATAAATAAAACTTGAATCAAGTACTCATTATCATTTACAATTATTTCATCATCAATTCCATATTCCCGAAATTCTATTTTCAAATTGTGCAAATCCTCACTAACTTTTAATATAAAATTTTCTTTAGATAAGTAATCAACCTTTTCAAAAGTAGTAAACCCCGGAATATATAAATTTGTTCCTGATGGTGCCGGTTCCATAATTCCAAGAGAATATGCATAGCAATTAATATTTTCACACACATTTTTTGTTAATTCTTTTATCTCAAAATCATTATTAAATAACTCTTTTTCGTTAACAATCGATCTTTTAATCATATTAAGCCGATATTCAGTAATCATATTAACTCCTCCAAATACATAACATTTTACAGAATTATATCATAATAGTTAGAAAGAGTAAATAGTTTACCATAATTTTAATAATTGTAATAATAAATTTTACATAAGCTTTTACTATTTTACATATTCATCTAAAGCTTTTGTCCTATATTCTAAAACTGGCATTTTGTCTGTTGTAGTAAAACCAGGCTCAGCATTTATAACATCTGGAATACGATTTACAATAGTAGAACATGTAAGTCTTACAGTATCTGGTTTTGGTATTGAAACTGTAGTATCAGGTTCACCACATATCATCCATTCATTTTTGTCATACTCATCAGGTCCATATACCTTACCTATACATTCGGTTTCTATATCAATTCCTTCTCTTGTTTTAGTGGTAACTACTGCTGACATACCAGTTGCATTTCCCGCTGGTATATCCATACCTAATGTTGTTGAATGTAAATCAGATCTATATGTTTTTGGAAGAGTAACCTGAGTTTGTGATGTGATATGTAATCCTAGACGAGAAGCAAGCCAACCATTAACATTCCACATGTATGAAGGTAAATATTTACCACTCTCAATTAACTCTTCTCTTTTACTGTCACTTATTCTATCGATAGAAGCAATGTTTGCATCAAACTCACTTAAACTAAGTCCTGCTCCATGTGCCCTAGCAAGTGCTATACCATAATCTTCTACGTTATAACTTGAGCTTCCTTTTATTTTTGTTATATTATGAGTAGCTCCTGAAATTGTTGCAATTAAATTTCCCCAGAACACATCTTGATATCCACTTCCACAAAGCGTACACCCAGTTCTCTTTGCTAAGTCATCTAATTCTCTTGTCATAACCGGAGTAGAATTTATCGGATAAAAAGCTTCTTCACATGTTGAAATAGCATTTATACCAAGCTTAGCGCATAATTTAAAAGCTTCATACACATCTGACATCAAACTCATAGTCGTTATTATACAAATATCTGGTTTTTCATTTGTTAATACTTTTTCTGCCTCTTTAACATCATAAATAGTTATCCCTTTATTTTCACATCCCATAATACTAGAAATATCTTTTCCTATTTTATTTTTATCAACATCAAATGCAGCAACAATCTCAGCACCTTTATCGTATATATATTTCATTATATATGATGACATTTTTCCACAGCCATACTGTGCAACCTTTATCTTTCTATCCATTATAACCATACCTCCTAAAAATATTTATATTTACATTTACAATTAATTTATACTTTAAATTATTATTCTAATATTTTAAAAATTTATACTTTATTTTTGGTATTGATTTTTTAATACAACTTTAACTCCATTTAAATTTTCTTTTTGAGTATCATCTATATTATTTTCCTTAACATATATTTGAACAGTATCATAAAAACTTATATCATCAAAGTCTATTTCTTTACCATTATTGTCTATAAATTTACAATTAGATCCTATATTTACAACAACTAGCCTGTCATTTAATAAATTTGTATGTTTATATTTTATATTTGAAGTTATAACCTTAAGTTCAACTTTTCTTACTGCACTACTAATATTTTTTACTTCTCCAATTACAAAAGTTTTGGTATTGTCTGAATATAAATCTTTTCTATTATTAACAAACCAAATTATGCCAAGTACTAAAGAAAGTATAACTACTCCAACTATAGCAATTTTTAGTATTCTATGCCTTGATAAAAAATTACTAAATACTCGAAGCAATATTAAAGCCACAATAATACATCCAATTATTATTAATAATTCAGGGTCCATAAATTGTTGTGCTATCATTTTTAATGTTTCCACTATTTCTCTACTCCTTTCATACTAAGGCTAACTTTTCCTTTTGCCTTATCAATTCCTATTACCTTAACCTTTACTATATCTCCTACTGCTACCTCTTCCATTGGATTTCTAACATATTTATCACTAATCTCAGATATATGAACCAAACCATCATTCTTTATTCCAACATCTACAAATGCTCCAAAATCAACTACATTTCTGACAGTTCCTGTAAGTATCATTCCTTCAGTTATATCATCAATACTTAACACATCACTTTTTACAACAATTTTTGGCATTTCATCTCTTGGATCACGGCCTGGCTTTTTTAGTTCTGTAACAATGTCTTGCATTGTAAGACTACCTATGTTTAAAGTTTTAGAAATATTATCAATATTTACATTATCTAGTTTAGATATAACCTCCCCCATATTCTTAGTAGTTAAATTTTTAATATTGAAACCTAAACTACTAATTAATTCTTCTGCTTTTTCATATGACTCAGGATGAACCATTGTATTGTCTAAAATATTCTTTGATTCTGGTACTTTTAAAAAGCCTGCACACTGTACAAATGCTGCTTTTCCAAGTTTTGGGACCTTAAGGAACTCCTTTCTTGAATTAAATTTACCATTTTCCTCTCTATATTTTACAATATTAGTTGCTACCTGTTTATTTACCCCTGAAACATACGAAAGCAAAGATGGTGTGGCAGTATTTATATCAACGCCTACATTATTTACAACGTTTTCAACTACTCCAGTTAAAGATTCGTCTAATCTTTTTTGATTAACATCATGTTGATATTGACCAACTCCAATACTTTTCGGATCAATTTTTACAAGTTCTGCAAGTGGATCTTGAAGTCTTCTTGCAATTGATATAGCCCCTCTTATAGATACATTAATATCAGGATATTCTTTTGTTGCAAGTTCAGATGCAGAATATACTGACGCTCCTGCCTCACTTACAATTGCATAATATACTTTTTTATCTATTTTCTTTATAACCTCAGCTATAAACTTTTCAGACTCACGAGAAGCTGTACCATTTCCAAGTGCTATAATGTTTACATTATACTTATTTATTAATTCAATCATTGATTTTGTAGCGCCTACAATATCATTTTGTGGTTGGGTTGGATAAATTGTCGTATAATCAAGTAATTTACCTGTATCATCTATTATTGCTATTTTACATCCTGTTCTATATGCTGGATCAAATCCCATTACCACTACATTTTTTATAGGTGGTTGCATAAGCAAGTTTTTAGCATTTACGCCGAAAACTTCAATTGCTTTCTCTGAGGCTTCTTCAAATAATTCTCCTCTTATCTCTCTTTCAATTGATGGCTTTATAAGTCTTTTATATGAATCCTCAATACACAAAATTAAGTCATCTTTAAATATACTGTCACCTTTTAAAGTTTCTCTTTCCAAATATTTAAGAACACTTTCTTCATCCAAATCAAGCTTAACTTTAAGTACTTTTTCTTTTTCACCTCTTGTTATAGCAAGTATTCTATGAGATGGTATTTTCTTAATTTCTTCGCTAAAATTATAATACATATCATAAACAGTTGATTCATCTTTATTTACAGCAGTTGTTACTAATTTACCTGTCCTATATGTTATTCCTCTTATCTTCTTTCTATACTTTGCATTATCTGATATATCTTCTGCAATGATATCTAAAGCTCCATTTATACATTCTTCTACTGTTTCTAATCCTTTTTCTTTATTTATATATTTTGTAACTATTTCATCTTTATTTCCATCTTTTACAGTTTGAGAAATAATAAGTTTCGCAAGTGGTTCAAGCCCTCTTTCTTTTGCTATTGTTGCCCTTGTTCTTTTTTTCTGCTTATATGGTCTATACAAATCTTCTACTTCTGTTAAGATTGAAGCGTTTAAAATGCTATTTTTTAGCTCCTCTGTAAGTTTTCCCTGTTCATCAATAAGGCGAATAACCTCATCCTTCCTAGCCTCTAAATTTCTTAAATATATTAATCTATCATTTAATTTTCTTAGGACTTCATCACTTAAGTTACCTGTTACTTCCTTTCTATATCTAGCTATAAAAGGAATTGTATTTCCTTCGTCTATTAACTTTATTGTATTTCCTATTTTATTTTTTTCAATGTTTAATTCTATTGATAATTCATCTATTATTTTCTCCATCTTTATACCCCTTAAAACTCATATTTAGATTATATATTAAAGAAAATCTTTTTTCAATACATC
>FR891261.1:0-283 GCA_000433755.1 Clostridium sp. CAG:465
TTAGCTTTTCATCATCACTTTTAAAAGGTAGATTACTGTTAGGGTTAATATCATATTTGATTTTAAACCATGAATCCAGTATATCTGTAATTTTATCACCACGGTTTATAGTATAGTCCTTATCATCAATTATTGCTGTAAAAGAATCAATACCACTTTTATCTTCAGACAATATCCTTATTGCATGAAGAATTGTTTCTGGAAAACTTGTTTCAAAATTAGGAATATGAGCATAGTAAGATGTTTCTTTCATAAGTAAATCTCCTTAAATTTTTTTTAAAAA
>FR891261.1:353-4191 GCA_000433755.1 Clostridium sp. CAG:465
TTTTGTATAACTAGTATATTACTATATATTGTGGCAAGAGTAAAATTACATAAATATATTGATAGATTAAAAATATTTCTTGTAAGAATATGTTATACATGATATAATATATGCATGATTGATAAACAAATAAAAAGTAAAATATTAAATTTTTATGAAAAAAAACAAGATAAAATGCTTGTTTCAATGATTATAGAAAAGGTAAATAAATTTGAAACAGGTAATCATTTAATATATACAACATTTTTGAACATGTATGAAAAGGAAATTGCTATAAGTGTACTAAATAAATTAAATATTAGTTATTATATTTATAGCCCGCTAGAAGATACATCCAAATTTGTTATTTTCTTTTTCCCAGAATATATGTTGGATCAAAATATAGATTATGTCATATCAGACTATATTGAAGTAATTAAAATAATACCTAAGACCAAAGGAAAAATTACGCATAAAGATTATATGGGAACAATTTATTCATTAGGTTTAAAAGATGAAATGATAGGTGATATCTTTGTATGTAATGATATGTGTTATTTTTTCTGCTTTAAGAAAAATAGCAAATATATATGTGATAATTTAGTAAAGGTAGCAAGATCAGAAATAGAATTAAAGTGTATAGATATATATTCAGATGAAGTTATGAAAATAAAAGTAAAATTAAAAGATATGGATATAACTGTATCATCACTTAGAGTTGATTTAATACTATCTGATATTTTTATACTTAGTAGAAATGAAGTAAAACAAAAAATACAAAATGGAGATTTATATGTAAATTCAAAGGAAATGTTTTTTCCTGCATACATTGTAAAAGAAAACGATATAGTATCATTTAAAAGATGCGGAAAAATTAAAATTGGAAAAGTATTAAGACATACTAAAAACGGTAAAATTGTTGTAAACGTAAAAAAATATATTTAAAGAAGGAGTAAAGATGAAAGTTGCATTTTATACATTAGGTTGTAAAGTTAATCAATATGAAACCGATATTATGATAAAAGAATTTATGGATAAAGGTTATGAGGTCGTTAAATTTACAGAAAAAGCAAATATATATGTTATAAATTCATGTTCGGTAACTAATATGTCTACAAGGAAGACAAGACAGTATTTAAGTAGAGCAAAAAATATGGGTGGTATTGTAGTTTTAGTTGGATGTTATGCTGAAGTGGTAAAAGAAGAAAGTGATATTAAAAATGTTGATTTAGTCCTTGGAAATGAAGAAAAAAAAGAAGTTGTAAAATATGTAGAAAAATATTTAGAGGAAAATAACATTAAATTTAGTGATAGCAAAATAGAAAATAACAAGGTTAAATATGTGATAGGAGATATTTCAAAAGTAAAAAAATATATTCAAAAAGAGAAGTTAGAAAAAGGAATAAATATACGAGAAAGTATAAAAATTGAAGATGGATGTAATAATTTTTGCTCATACTGTATAATTCCATATTTAAGAGGAAGAGTTAGGAGCAGAAGTTTAGAAGATATTAAAGATGAGGTAACATCTCTAGTAAAAAATGGAGTAAGAGAAGTTGTTTTAGTTGGAATTGAAATTGCATCCTATGGAAAGGACTTGGATGAAAATATTGATCTAGTTGACGTTGTAGAAACTATAAGCAAAATAGATGGATTAAATAGGGTTAGACTTGGTTCTTTAGAGCCAAGAATACTTACTGATGATAATATTACAAGGTTATCTAAAATTGATAAATTATGCCCTCATTTTCACATTTCAGTTCAAAGTATTGATAATGGTGTCCTATCAAGAATGAATAGACATTATACAAGAGAATTTTTGTTTGATAGAGTTTCTATGTTAAAAAAATATTTCCTACATCCTGCTATTACCTGTGATATTATTGTAGGTTTTCCTGGAGAAACAGATGAGGAATTTTCTAATACAATAGATGGTGTTAAAAAAATAGAGTTTTATGAATTACATGTATTTAAATATTCTAAAAGAAAGTGGACAAGGGCTGCTAAAATGGAAAATCAGGTAGATGGAAATATATCAGCAAAAAGAAGTGAAGAGTTAATTTCTATTGGAAATGAATTAAAAGATAAGTATATGAATGAATATTTAGGTAAGACTTTGGATGTTTTATTTGAATCATATGATAATGGATATTTATATGGATATACTCCAAATTATATAAAAGTTAAAGTAAAAGGGGATGAAAGTTTATGGGGAAAACAAGTTCCCGTAAAGTTATATTCAAAAGAAGAAGAATTAATGCTTGGAAGTATTTAAAATTAAAAAATATTTTAATAGTTGTAATTATAGTGCTGTCATTTGTAGCTTTATCAAGTGTGGCAAGTATGAAATTACTGGAGAAAAAAGCAGAAAAATCTACAATTAAATATGCTAAAGATAAAGAAGAAGTACAAGATAATTCAAGTGATTTTGTTGTAGAAAATAACCATGATGAAAAAAAACAAGATAACCAAAAATCGGATAATAACAATTATAGCGAAAATACAAATATAGACTTAATGGTACTTGGAGAGATAATGATGGGAGGTAAGGTTACAACAAATTTAGACTATAATTATTTGATGGCATTTAAAAATATATATGATTTAACAAAAAAAGCAGATTTTACTTATGCCAATCTTTCTACTAATATAACAAACTTGGATAAAATTGAGGATGCAAAAACGAATTATTTAGTGACTAAAAATATTTTAAGTGCTTTTAATGCCTTAGGTCTAGATGCAGTGTCTATTGCTAATGATCATATAACTGATTATCCAAGTGAAATTATAAAAAATACAGAGAGTCTTTTAGAGGAAAATTCAATATATGTTGCTGGAAAAAAAGATATGCCTATGTACTTTGAAAAAGATGGTAAAAAAATTGCTATTGTTTCAACTAATTCTGTAATTATAGGTACAAAAGAAAACTATACTAAAAATGGTATAAGTGTATATGATGAAGATAATATTAAGAAGAATATTCAAGAAGCTAAAAAAATGGCTGATTTTGTTATAGTTGACATACATTGGGGAAAAGGAGAAGCGTCTTTTGGCGTAACTACACAAATGGAAGAAATGGCAAAATTTGTCATTGAAAGTGGTGCAGATTTGGTTATGGGAACACATGCCATAGGTATTCAACCTATTAGTACATACAACGGAAAGCCTATCATATACACAACAGGTTATGCTATGACAGATTTAGAATATGAAACTACAAAAGTAAGTTACTTATTTGATTTAAAATTCGAAAATACAAAGCTTTCTAGCGTTGAGATGACGCCTATTTATATAAAAGATTCAAAAGAAGTTTTACTATATAAAGATTATGATGAGGTTGCTGCAAATATAAATATGAAAAGCATATGTAGTAGGACGCAAGAAAATGGTTTGAATGCACAGATAAGTGATAATAAAATAATAGTAAAATTTTAGATTGTATAAAGAATATTGCATAGTGTTTGATTTTTTTACTTTAAATATTCTTTATAAATTAAGGCAGTATTATTATAAATAATGTTACATTGTCTTTATTTATACAAAAGCAGTGAAAAAATAATAAAATATATTTTTAAAATGTGAAACAAATTTCTTAAAAATCCATAAAAAAGTTTCACATTTTAAAGGAGGAATATCATGGAAGAAAAGGTGGAAATAATATAAAGAATTCTAGAGCATCTGAAATATTAGCAATACTATTAAATAATAACATGATAGAAAATACAGAAGAAAGTAAATATAAATTTAAAAGATAGTCCGGTTTTCAATATAAAATTGTCCGGACAAAACCGGACTTTTTATGAAATATTATTTAATTAAGCTGTTCAATATTGATACAAAATTAGTGAAAAAAATTAAC
>FR891261.1:4216-7228 GCA_000433755.1 Clostridium sp. CAG:465
AATTAGTGAAAAAAATTAACTGCATATAATACTAGATAAAAACGAAAAAAGCATAACAGATTACTAAAAATTCACACAATATTTTTTAAAAAGTGTCGACTAAAGTTCTTAAAAAGTGTCGATTGCATATTGACTATTTATATGGACATTTATATCATTTTAGAGATAATGTTGCTGGATTGGAAGTGGACTTGATTTTAGAGTTTTCAGTTGGAAAATGTTCGGCAGTAGTAAGAGATCCAGAAACAGGTATTTATATTGTACCAATTACAGCATTAAAGCCATAGTAAAGGAGGAGAATGATAATAGGAAAGGTAATTTATGAATTATAAATAAAGATATACATGGTTTAGGGAGAGTCTTAGGAAATTCATGGCAAAATATAAAAATCAAGATTATAATCAATAAAATTGTCTTTGAAGTCTTTTTATGATATAATATAATTGTAGGAAAAAAATAAATCTTTTTAATTAATAAAGGTAGTTTACTTTTTAAATTTAAGGAGGAATTTTAATGTTAAAATTAAAAGATAAGTTATATGTAAAAAAATTAAGAAAGGAAGGTTATTTAACTGCAACTTCTGAGGAAATAAAAGGTATTACAGAAGAAGATTTGCGGAAAATAAAACTTATAAAGATAAATGATCCAAAAGCGTGTATTTCTTTACAAGTATTAAAAGAATTTTGTGAGGATGATTTACCCGTAATTATGTGCTCCAAATTCTTTAATTGGAAAGAAGTAGTATATTTAAAGAGTAGAAGATATGATTTAATAGAATTTGCCAATAATATTTATCCAAGATGTTCAAGGAAAAATATAAAATATATAAAGGCAATGTGCATTGGTCCGTGTTTTCATGTTTTTAAAATACTATTCCTATTAGATAATAATATGCTGTATAGTGTATATTCAAAAGAATATGATTACAAAGATTTCTTTATGACTTGTAAGGAAATCGGCTTGGATTATACAAATGAAAGATTGACAAGATTTTCAGTTGGTTTCATAAGATTTTTGGGAGAAAAATATACATCTGAGGAGTGCACTAAATTACTTGATGTTGGATTTAGATTAGGTATAGAATTTTCTTCTTTTGAAGACGTATGTAAATTTCTTATTGAAAAATTTTTTACATTTTCCGAAATGATGTTTGTGTTAAAAAAGATCCCAAATAATGTTCAGTCTGATAATGCTTTAAAATCATATTTTAATTATGGTGGAACTAAAGAGGGGCTACTTCGCTATTTATATCTTAATGAGTTCAGTAATTAAAATAACTTTATAGTATTAAATAGGCGGTATACAATTTTGTATACCGTTTATTTTATCTAAATTTTTTATTTTGGTTGAAATTTAAGTAAAAAAGTTATATAATATATTCCATATAGGTTGTGTTTGAAAATTAAGGAAGGAAAGATAGGGATGAAAAAAACGATAGTAGTTATTTGTACCATACTTGGTATGATAGTAGGTGTTGCAGTAGGTGACGCTTTAAAAGGTGTTAATTATTTAAATTGGCTTTCAATAGGTGGAGCTTTTGGACTTCAAAATCCCGTAACAATTGACCTTAGTTTTATACAGTTTACTATAGGTTTTTGGTGTAAGGTTAGTGTTTGTGGTGTAGTTTTTATGATTATTTTTGCTTTTCTATCTAAGAAAATCTTAGATTGGCTAAAAATATAAAATATTTACCACCAAATGATAGACCATATGAGAGACTGGAACTCATGGGAGAGTCTAATTTAACAAATTCGGAACTTTTAGCAATAATAATAAAAAATGGGACTAGGAAATATAATTGTTTAGAGATAGCACAAAATATTTTAAAATTAAATGTTAATAACTCAAATATGTCTGATTTGGAGTTTTTAAGTAATCTCTCATTAGAAGAGCTCAAAGCTTATGAGGGAATAGGAAAAATAAAGGCTATACAAATAAGAGCTGTAATTGAACTTTCAAAAAGAATTGCAGCGACATATTCGCATGATAAAAAGAGGGTTAATTCTCCAAGGGATATATTTGAAGTTCTACATAAAAGTTTCATCGGAAAAAAACAAGAAGAACTTAAAACAGTTATACTAGATAAATCAAACAAAGTTATGTCCGTTATAACAAATGCTATAGGAAGTACTGATAATATAAATATTGGAGCTAAAGAGATTTTATCTGAACCAATAAAACAGATGGCAAGCTCAATAATATTAGCACATAATCATCCAAGTGGAAATCTAAAGCCAAGTAAGGCTGATATTAGATTTACACAAAAAATAGATGAATGTGCTAAATTGTTTAGTATAGAACTTTTAGATCATTTAATTATTTCGAATAAGGGATATGTTAGTTTAAAAGAAATGAAAATTATATAAATTTAGAAAAATATAAGATAAGGTGGTAAAAAATGGGTATAATATCAAAAGACATAGGAATAGATCTTGGAACATCTAATATAAGAATTCATTTAAAGGGAAAAGGTGTTGTGCTAAGTGAACCTGCTGTTGTTGCAATAAATCAAATTACAGGAGAAATTCTTGCTGTAGGAAATCAAGCTAAAGAGATGATAGGAAGAACACCAGATTCTATAGTTGCTTTTAAACCTTTAAAAGATGGAGTTATTGCAGATTTTGAATCTACAAGAGCTCTTATGCAAAATTTGATTTCAAGAGTTGTTCAAAAGAGTCTGTTTTATAGACCAAGAATAGTTGTTTCTATTCCATCAGGAATTACAGATGTTGAGGAAAGAGCTGTTGAAGGAGTAGTTTATAAATCTGGTGCTAAAGAAGTATATTTAATGGAAGAAGTTATGGCTGCTGCAATAGGATCTGGACTTGAAGTTGAAAAACCAGAAGGAGCTATGATAGTTGATCTTGGTGGTGGAACAAGTGAAATGGCTGTTTTATCTCTTGGCGGAATAGTTGTATCTAATTCTGTTAAAATTGCAGGAGAAAAGTTAGATAAAGATATTGTTGAATATATAAAACAAAAATTTAATGTTATAATTGGTGATGGCGAAGC
>FR891261.1:7260-14620 GCA_000433755.1 Clostridium sp. CAG:465
AGCAGAGGAAGTTAAAAAACAAATAGGTGCCGCAACAGCTGCAATGACTGAAGATAGAATGGAAGTAAAGGGAAGAAATTTACTTACAGGACTTCCTGAAACTATAACTGTAACAACAGAAGATATAAATGAAGCAATGAAGGATTCATTAAATGAAATTTTAAGAGTAATAAAACTTACTTTAGAACAGACACCACCAGAATTGGCTTCTGATATAATGGAGAGAGGTATTACACTTTCTGGAGGACTATCTTTACTTAGAAATATAGATAGATTAATAAGTGATGAAACAGGTATGCCTGTGTTTATTGCAGATGAACCAGAAAAATGCGTTGTAAAAGGCGTAGGTATGGCTCTAGATAATATAGAGGTATTAAAAAAAGCCACAAAAACAAGAAAATAAAAGGAGAAATACATGAATTATAGGTATAATTTTAATGATAAAAAGAAATCAAATAAAAAAAAGATTATATTCTCTATTGTTTTTATATTAATTGTAATAATGATATCAGCAACTTTTTTCAGAAATAGTGAGAATAAAGTAGTAAATGCTATTTCAAGTGTTTTAAGTTATCCTGTAATTGGTGTTAAAAATGCGTTTTCTTGGGTAGGTAACGGAGCAAAGAATATTTTTACTAATAAAGATAAATTATTAGAGGAAAACAAAAAGCTAGAAGAGGAAAATAATAATTTAAAACTACAAGCTTTGGAAACTGAAAAAATATTACAAGAAAATGAATCTTTAAAAACAATGCTTGATATAAAAAATTCATACAAGCATTTTAATTTAAAACTTGGAAATGTAATATATAGAGAACATGATAATTGGACACAAACATTTCAAATAAATATAGGGTCTAATGATGGAGTAAAATTAAATCAAGCTGTTGTTCATAAAGATGGATTAGTTGGATATATTTCAAAAGTAAATGACACAACAAGTACGGTTACAACTATACTTGACCCATCATCAGCAGTTAGCGTAAATATAAGTACTATAAATGAACCTGCTATGTTACAAGGTGATTTATCTTTAAAGTCAAAAAACCAACTCAAGTTAGATTTTATAGAGTTAGATGCTGAAGTATCTATAGGCGATATGCTTTATACTTCTGGTCTTGGTTCAATGTATCCAAGTTCAATTCCTGTTGCTAAAATAACAGAAGTTGTTAGTAAAAAAAATGATATAAATAGATATGCAATTACTGAGCCTTGTGTAGATATTAAAAAAATATCAGAGGTTGCAGTAATAATAAATTAAGGGAAAGTAAATTATGAAAAAAACACTTACAATAATATATATAATACTTTTTGTTATAGCTATATTTGTACTCCAGATGTTTGTAATTGATAGCAGGGAGTTATTTGGAGTAAAACCTAATTTAATCCTTATCTGTGTGATTGTAGTAAGTTTATGGTTTGGGGTTTATACAGGTTCGATTTTTTCACTTATAATAGGCATGGTTACAGATATATTATTTGGAAATGGAATAGGACTTTTTACAATAAGTTATTCTATTGTAGGAGTATTAGTAGGGCTTTTTAGTAATAATTATAGGAAAGAAAGTAAAGTTGCACTTGTATGTGTAACATGTATATCCACAGCAATTTTTGAACTAGTTGAATATATCATGTGTTTTGCAACTACAAATACATATACAAGTATTTTGTATTTTCTTTACCAAGTGGCTATTACTTCTATTTTAAATATAATAATTGTCTATATTGTACACTCATTGTTATATAAATTAATATTATTTTTTGAAAATGGATTAGACATATATGATATGTAAAGAAGGTGAAGAGTTATAAAAAAAATATTTACTAGATTTTTAGATATTATAAAAGATAGATACCTTATCATGTATATAGTTGTTATAGTCATCTCTGTTATATTTATAGCAACCCTTTTTAATTTACAAATAGTAAATGGTGAAAATTATAGGGAACAATCTGAAAAAAGAATGCTTAGAACTAAAAATATTACTGCACCACGTGGAGAAATATATGACAGAAATGGTGTAATTCTTGCAACTAATAAATTATCATATGATGTTGAATTATATAAAGTTCGTGTAAGTACGAAAGAGCAAAATGATGGTATATTAAGACTAGTTGAAATTTTAAATGAAAATTCAGATAAAGTATACTCTACTTTTCCAGTAAATGATGATTTAAACGGATTTAATTTTGAAAATGATGAAGAAGAACAAAAGTGGAAAAAAGAAATGAAATTTGATAGTACTCTAACATTTGATCAAGTAATAGATAAATATATTGAAAAATATGAACTTCAAGATTATTCTGATAATAGATTAAATCAAATAAAAATGATAGAGATAAAATACGAAGCAAATCTTAATGGATATTCATTGTTTAATAGTGCAACAATAGCTAAGGATATTTCACAAAAATCTGTTGCAAAAATTGGAGAAGAAAAGTATAAAATTTATGGTATAAGTATAGTATCTGTGCCTAAAAGATATTATCCAAATGGAAATTTACTTTCACATACAATAGGTTATGTAAGTAAAATAAGTAGTACAGAGTATGAGAAGAAAAAAGAACAAGGATATAATGTAAATAGTGTTATAGGTAAAGCTGGCATTGAACAATCATTTGAAAAATATTTAAGAGGAAATGACGGTGTAATAAAAGAAGAAACAGATACTCTTGGAAATGTTTCATCACAAACAGAAACAACTGAGGCAAAATCAGGTGACAATGTTACTCTTACTATTGATTATAGACTTCAAAAAGTTGCAGAGGAATCTTTGCTTAACACAATTAATGGACTTCAAAACGGAACATTGGTTGGAAAGAAATTTTCAGATGCAAATGCAGGAGCAGTTGTTGTTCTTGATGTAGATAGTGGAGAAGTGTTAGCATCAGCAAGTTATCCTACATATGATATAAATAGTTTGATAGGAGGTATATCTATTAAAGATTGGAATGCCTTACAAAATAATTCACTTCATCCAATGGTAAATAGAGTGGTGTCAGGAATATATTCACCAGGTTCTACATTTAAAATGCTAGTAGGTATGGCAGGACTTATGAATGGAAAAATTACTGTTGATGAAAAGTATTATGATCCTGGAATTTATCCATATGGTTATCATCCTAAATGTTGGCTATATACTGATAGGCATATGACTCATGGATGGATAAATATTGAAGGAGCAATAAAAGGTTCATGTAACTGCTATTTCTATGAAGTTGGAAGGAGAATTGGAATATCTGAGATTGTAAAATATGCTAAGTTATTTGGACTTGGACAAAAAACTGGAATAGAACTTTCTGGTGAGGCAGCAGGTACAATTGCTGGAGCAGATGATAAGTCAGAAGATGGATTAAAAAGTCCATGGTATTTAGGAGATACTTTATCTGCAGCAATAGGTCAGTCAGGTAGTTCATATACACCTATACAGCTTGCAAATTATATTGCTACAATTGCGAATGGAGGAAAATTAAATAAGGTGTCATTGATTAAATCTGTGGATAATGAAGTTGCTGGAACTAGTGAGTCACTTGCAGATATAAATAAATATACCAGTGAGTATACTGGTGTTAATTTTGAAGAAAAGGACCTTAATATAAATTCTGAATATATTGATGCAATAAAAAAAGGAATGCTTTCTGTTACTAGTGAAACAGGAGGAACTTCATATATAGTGTTTAAAAATAGTGATATACAGGTTGCAGGTAAAACAGGAACAGCTCAAGTACCAAATGGTAATAACAATGGTATATTTGTTGGATTTGCTCCATATGATAATCCAAAAATTGCAGTTGTTGCTGTAATTCAACATGGTGGAGAGGGAACATATACTGCAAATGTTGTAAAACCTATTATGGAAGAATACTTTAATATAGATAAAGAGTCAAAGCAAAATGAAAAAGCTCAAAATGTCTCAAATCAAGATATAAAATTTTAATGTGTAAAAGAAGGGAAATAAAATGGAGAAGATATCGGTAGTAGTTCCTTGTTATAACGAGGAAAAGTCATTACCTTTTTTCTACGATGAAATGAAAAAGGTAATGAAGAAAATGAGTAATAGTGAATTTGAACTTATTTTTGTAAATGATGGTAGTAAAGATAAAACAATTGATGTTATAAAAGAATTTGCAAGAAATGATAAAAGAGTTAGATTTTTATCTTTTTCAAGAAATTTTGGTAAAGAGGCGGCGATGTACGCTGGATTTAAAGAAGCAACAGGTGATTACGTAGCAGTAATGGATGCAGATTTACAAGATCCACCTGAACTTCTTGAGGATATGTTAAAGTATATAAAAGAAGAAGGTTATGATTCAGTTGCAACAAGAAGAAAGACAAGGAAAGGTGAACCTTTTATTAAGTCTATATTTTCTATTATATATTATAGATTAATTAGAAAAATGACAAAACTTGATATTGTAGATGGTGCAAGAAATTATAGACTAATGACAAGACAAATGTTAAATAGTGTACTTGAAATGGCAGAATATAACAGATATCTAAATGGAATATATGCTTTTGTGGGGTATAATACTAAATGGATTTCTTATGATAATAAAGAAAGAGTGGCTGGTAAAACGAACTTTTCATTTTTCAAATTAGTAAGCTACGCATTAGAGGCAATAACATCGTTCTCATCTTTTCCACTTAGACTTTCAGCAATTTTAGGAATGCTTTTATGTTTTATTTCTTTTATATTTATAATTTTAATAATAGTTCGTACACTTGCATATGGTGATCCTACAAGTGGTTGGCCATCAATGGTATGTATAATGGTCTTTTGTGCAGGGCTTCAACTATTTTTCCTTGGAATAATAGGAGAATATTTATCAAAGACATATTTAGAAACTAAAAATAGACCTATATATATTGTTAAAGAAACAGAGAAGGATTTAAAATAGATATATAATTATATAAACCAATTTTACTTTTGCAGTAAAGTTGGTTTTTGTTTGAGAAAAATTTCCAAAAACTTTAAAAAAATAAAATAAATATTGAATAATGTTAAAATTTAATATAAAATAAAAATATAATATTTTTTTATTTTATATAGGAGGTTTTTATATTATGGAGAGTAAAAGAAAAAATGTGTATATTACTATATTTGTAATTACAACAATTATCGCAGCTGGACTTGCAATATTTTTTAAAGTGGATAGCGATAATAAATTAAAAAGTATGGAGGCAAAAGTTGAAGAAAATTTAGGCGATAATAGTGCTCAAGAAAGTCGCATAGATGTAAGTCTAGATAATAAAACTGAAGCCAAAAATGTAGAAACAAAGTATATTTTCTATCCTGAAATTGATTCATCAAAATGTATAAACAAGCAAGATGGTGTAGAGTATAAAAAAAGAATCTCAGAAGAATTAGTTCCTCTTACATGTATCGTAAATGACGATAAAAAGTCAGCAACTTTAACAACTGATTGGAATTATGCATCAAAAGTTTGGGGATTTATTCCAAATGGTGGAAATGGAATATATGAACAAAAAAATTCTAATGGATTTCAAGGAGAAATCGTAAATGTAATTTCTACTGGTTGGGGACAAACAGCTGATTATTCTACTTTATTGTTTTTAATGAAAGATGGAACTGTAGAGTATGTACCAGTATATAACGCATATAAAACATCAAATTATAATTCACGTGGAAAAATATCTGGAGTTACTGATATAGTATATATTGGTAATGTAAGTACAAATGGATATTGTGAACCGATTGCTATGAAAAGTGATGGAAGTTTCTATATTTTGAGTGACATACTAAAAGGTACAGGAAATTACAATTTCTAGTTGATAATATATGATAATAGTTTATTTATAAGGACTTGTTTATATTTTAAGCAAGTCCTTTTCTTTATGTTAACATGCTTTAAAAATGTAGTTTTTTGTAAAAAAGGGTTTAAAAATTAAAAATCATGTGATATAATCATCCCAGGTGATTATATGAAATATAAAGTAATTGAAAATATTAACCCTAATATATTCAGAGGGTATGATATTAGAGCAATTTACGGAAAAGACTTAGATGAAAATATAGCATATACAATAGGACTTGCATATGCAAAGTACATAAGAAATAATGGGTATGATAGATGTGTTATTGGAAGAGATAATAGAAGTTCATCACTTCCACTATCTGAAGCTTTAATTCAAGGTATAATTGAAGGCGATAATATAGAGGTTATTGATATAGGTTTAGTTACAACACCAATGTATTATTATGGACAGATATTTTTAAATGATGGTAAAAATATAATGCCTGGAATAATGATTACTGCAAGCCACAATCCAAAAGAGTATAATGGTATGAAGATGACTGTAAATGACTTTGGAAATGCTTGTGGAGAAATGATACAACAGTTTAGAAGATTTGTTGAAGAAAACTCTAAAAAAGAAGTAAATAATGAAAGAGATGTTATAGGTCATGTTGTAAAAGAAAACGTAAGAGAAGGATATCTTAATTTAGTAAAAAAATCAATTGACCTAGGTGATAAAAAAATAAAAGCAGTTGTTGATACTGCTAATGGAACAGCATCAATTATAGCACAAGAAATGTTTGATATGTTTAAAGATAAAATAGAGATGATTCCTTTATATATGGAATCCGATTCTGAATTTCCAAATCATCATCCAGATCCAAGTGTTGAATCTAATAATGAAGATTTAAAAAAAGCTGTTTTGGAAAACAAGGCTGACCTTGGAATTGGCATCGATGGTGATGGCGATAGAGTAGGAATTATTGATGAAAATGGAAAAATGATATTTGCTGATTTTTATGCAATAATTATTTGGCGCTATTTAATGGATAAAGTTACAAACAAAAAAGCTTTATTTGATGTAAAATGTACAAAATCTCTTGCTGATGAAATTGAAAAATTAGGTGGAACACCAGTATGTTATAGAACTGGTAATTCATACATGAAAGCTAAAATGAGAGATGACGATTTTATGTTTGGTAGTGAACTATCAGGACATGTATGGTTTAGAGATAAATGGCCTAATATTGATGATGGACTATATGCAGGTTTAAGACTAATTGAAATAATGTCTAAAACTGGCAAGTCTATAACTGAAATGTTAGAGGGAATAAACAAATATTTTTCTACACCTGAAATTAAGTTTGAAGCAAGTGATGATGTTAAATTTAAGATTATAGAGAAAATTAAAGAATATTGTATTGATAAAGGATACAAAATAAATGATATAGATGGCGTTAGAGCAGAATTTGATAATGGATGGGCATTAGTTAGAGCATCAAACACAGGACCTAATATTACAGCTAGATTTGAAGGTAAGACAGAAGAAGACATGGAAAAAATAAAAGATGAATTTATTGGATTAATAAAATAAAGGATGGAG
>FR891262.1 GCA_000433755.1 Clostridium sp. CAG:465
CATTAATAACATCACAAAGTAAATTTATGTCTGAACAATTAGAACCATTAAAAATCGGTTCTAATGATGGATTTACTTTAGACTATAAAATGATGAGTACTTCTAATGATAATTTTATTCAATCATGGTATGGTGAATTTAAACTACCTAATTCTACAATTGCAACTGAAAATGGAAATGTTTCAAAACCATTAACAGATGGTTATGTAGGAGTTAAATTTAATATAGAATGTATTGATACTGATTCAAGTTCTAAAGTAAAAACAATTAGTTATAATACTAATAATAAAAATGCTAATCCAGATACAAATACATCACAGTGGGATTACGAAGGATATCTTGGATTTAGTAGTCCAGGAAGTGCAGCAGGTGATATAGCTTTACAATTAGAAAAAGGCACATGGACTGTTAACGATAATAATTCAGGAACTAAAGCAAAATATACAGACATTAAGGGAACAGTTGCTTTGTTTGACTTAGATAATAGAGCAGCAAATGATTTTGATTAAAACTAAAAATAGAAGAGTTAAGAAATTAGCTCTTCTATATTTTTTGTCGAAAAA
>FR891263.1:0-1107 GCA_000433755.1 Clostridium sp. CAG:465
TAATCATGAAAATAATTATCCATAGATATGTGTATAGCCCTTTTACCAATGATTTTAAGTCCATCTTCAAGTTTTTGAGAAAATGTTGTTTTTCCCGATGATGAAGGGCCAGCAATAAATATCGCTCTTATATCCTTATCAGAATTTATTTTCTTCAAGATTTCCAAAATTCTCTGAGAGTGATTAAGCTCAGCATAACGTATATCATTTGAAATAGTATCTCCAAGTACATGCATATTTAAATCAGATACACTATTTATTTCAATATTTTTTTCAAATTCTTTGAATTTATTAAATTCATTGATAACGTTATTTGATATTACTTCAGTATTAATTTTATCAATATTATCATCATCTGGCAAAAATAAAATAGCTCCATCCTTATATGGTTTTATTTCAAAGTTTGTTATATATCCTGTTGTGGGTGCAACAAGTCCATAGAGATAGTTATAATAATTGTCGCATTCATAAAAAGTATAATTATCCTTGGTCTTTATTCTGAAGTTATCGAGCTGATGTTCTGAGCCCAAACTTTTATATACCTTCCTTGCCCCCTCATAAGAAAGTTTATGCTTCGTTATGCGAATATTATACATAATAATATTCCACATTTTCTCTCTTATATCTTCAATAAGATCTTCGTCAACTTGCTGCTTAAACCGAATAAAATAATTATTTTGTATTTTATTGGTAAATTCAATTTTATTCATGTTAAGTGATAAATCATAACAAGCCTTTAAAAAAATAAGTTTTAGAGTACGGGCATAAATCCTCTTACCTTCATCAGAGTAAAATGTTATGGGTTCAACTACAGAATCTTCAACAAGTTTATAATATATTGAATGAATACTGTTGTTTACCTTTACAGCCAATATTCTATTATTATCATCACTTAAACAATCTTTTACCATTGTTTCCTCTTTGACAATTTTTGTTTTACCTTCAATTTCAATTTTTATCATGTTAGTTAACATAATATAGTCCTCCTTTGTATAACAATATGATTAAATTTTAATGTATCTATTATTATATCAAAGTTATTCTTTATTTTCAAGTTTTATGACAACTTTTTACATTTTTTTTAATGATATATCATTATTCATTTCT
>FR891263.1:1128-27718 GCA_000433755.1 Clostridium sp. CAG:465
AATGATATATCATTATTCATTTCTGCTATAATCCATTTCATTATAACATTTACAACATATTCTATTTGCTCGCAACTTAAATTAGTACCTGCCTTTATTTTATGCCACTTATATAAACATCCTCTACAACATGTGGCTGTGGCATGCTGCGCAATAAAAACAGGATGTCCTCTCATAGGTGTTTGTTTACCATCATTTAATATTTGTGATGGTGCCAAACGTTTTTTTACAAAATCATATGCATGTTCTCTTATTTTATCTAAACCCTTATTAGTGACATATTCTTTATCTTTTTTACTTAAATGAAAACTACTTCTAAATTTTGATCTAGACAATTTGCCAAAAATATCTTCCATTATTCTCCCCTACTCTTAGTTAAATTTGCAGATTTATTTTCACATCAATTCAAATTATTTTGGTTATACTTTACTATATTATTTGTCATATTTATATATTTTTCTAAATAAATATTTTGTGAATTATTTTCTCTAATAGTTTTTGTAAATTTATTGATACACTTTTATCTATTTTTTCTTGCAATATTTCATTATTTGATATAATCCTAATTCCAATGCATGGAATATTAAATTTTTCACATACACAATAGCAACCAATACTTTCCATATCTTCACAATCACACTTAAACTTTTCTCTTATCCAAGATATTCTATCACATTCTCTATTAAATATATCTCCACTTCCTAAGGTACCAATACATATTTTATTTTCATAAACATTATTAAACTCATTTCTAAATATTTGAGTATAACTTTCCTCAGTAACTTTTGCATCAATTGCTCTTTTATTTAATTCCCAGTTAAGAGGGTTTGAACCTTCACCTTCATATAACATTGGAGTTTTATACGCATTTATATTACAACATCTTTTTCCTATTACAATATCTCCAATATGTAAGTCATTAGAATAAGCTCCTGCTATTCCTTGATTTATAACAAAAGTAGGATTAAAAGACATAATACCTATAGTCGTTGCCATTGTTGAATTTACAACTCCAACCAAAGTTTTTGATATTATAACATTTACATCGTTTATATTTCCTAAATAAAATTCAAACCCAGATATTTCTTTCTTTACTTTGTTACTCATTTTACTTAATAAATAATTAATTTCAATATCTAGTGCACCTTGTATTAATACAATATTTTTCTTCATTATTTCACCTCATATACCAATAAACCTGCTATAACGTATACACGCATTATAGCAGGCTTTAATTCTAGGCTAAAGTCATTATTAAGTATACTATTATATCTACTATCTAATTAAAATATAAATTTTAATTTAATGTTTAAACACAGTAATATATAATTTAAAAATAAAGCAGTTAATTCTATTAAATTTTAAAAACTAAAGTAGAAAAAAATGGGAAAATAACACCATTCAAAGGAACTTGAACAGTGCTATTTTAATGTATTTATAAATTATTGGAGGCGCCTATCAGAATCGAACTGATGATCAGAGTTTTGCAGACTCGTGCCTTACCGCTTGGCTAAGGCGCCTTATACTAAATATATATTAAGTATTTAAAAAATTATTACACTTTTTATATATAAAAATAAGGATTATAAATAATCCCTATTAAAATAAATGGAGCGGAAAACGGGGCTCAAACCCGCGACCTTCGCCTTGGCAAGGCGACGCTCTATCAACTGAGCTATTTCCGCTGGTGGCTTGAGACGGAATCGAACCGCCGACACGAGGATTTTCAGTCCTCTGCTCTACCAACTGAGCTATCAAGCCATAAATATTAAGCATAATATGGATTAACATCAACTTAAAGTATAATATCATAATAGCAACTGTTTGTCAATTACTTTAATGAAAATTACAAAAAAATAAGTAAATTAAAATTATGCTATTACTAAAAAAAGAGATGATTTTTTTCATCTCGTTTATCACCATAGTTTGGCGACCCGAATGGGGCTCGAACCCACGACCTCTAGCGTGACAGGCTAGCGTTCTAACCAACTGAACTACCGGGCCAAAAAATAAGTGGTGGGCACTACAGGGCTCGAACCTGTGACCCCCTGCTTGTAAGGCAGATGCTCTCCCAGCTGAGCTAAGCGCCCACTTACTGATGACAGAAATAATTATATCCTAAAATACTATATTTGTCAACACTTTTTTTGTATTTTTTTATACTTTTTTTATTATATTTTCTATCATCACACTAAATCAATATTTACTTTAGATACAGACTACATAATTTAAAATATATGTATTATTTTACATCACTTATTACTTTATAGACCTTTTCTTTTAAGTTATCATATTTTTTTATTACATCAGATATATACTCATCATACATTTTATTAAATAAAAAGAATCCCTGTACCTTATCTGCGCCATATTTTATTGCTTTTTCTAACTGTTCTTTAGTTTCTATGCAACATATTGTTATTTCAGATTCCAAGTCTTTAGATAATTTTATTACATTTTCCAAACAATTATCATTTAAATCGCTTTCCTTAGATATATATTTTGCATATAATTTAATTTCATCAATATTTAAATTGTTGTATAATATCATATCCTCATATTTTATATTAAAATTATTAATAGAAATTTTGGCACCAGATTTTTTTAGCTTTTCAAACATAGATCTATACATATTTATTTTTTTTAAATCTATATTGTTTGTAAGTTCTAAAATAACTTCACCTTTACTAACATTATACTTTTCTAATATTTTGCATAACTCATTAGTAAAATCATCTTTCATAAAATGTCTTGTAGAAATATTTACAGCCATTTGAATATTTGTATATCCATTATTTTTAAGCTCTGTTAATTTCTTACACATATTCTCTAATACAAATCTATCAAGTTTTACTATTATTCCCATTTCATCTGCTTGCTTTATAAAATAATCTGAATCAAGTTTGCCAAGAACTGGATGATTCCAATATAATAATGCTTCAAAACATATATTATCCATATCATTTAAATTAATTCTTGGCTGTAATGATATTGAAAATTCATTTTTATCATATGCTTCTTTTAAGTCTTTTTCCATTTTATTTTTATTATCAAGCTTTGCTTTTAATGATTTATTATGAAAATAATAGCCATTTTTTCCATTTTCTTTTATATAATACATGGCATCATCTGCATACATGATAAGCTCAGTTTTAGTCTTAGCATCTTCCGGAAATACAGATATTCCCAAACTATACTGAAGTGAAATACTAGTTCCTTGAATCATAATAGGTTCCTCAAGCTGTTTTTTCATATAATCAAGTACTTTAGTTATATCTCTCGTTGTTTTTATATTTTGTATTACAATTGAAAATTCATCTCCACCAAGTCTATATGCAACTGCATTTGATGGCAATTTTTCATCAAAAGTTCTTGCCAAGTACACTAAAAGTTCATCACCTGCGTCATGACCCATTGTATCATTTATTTGCTTAAATCCATCTAAATCCATAAAACATACTGCAAATTTATTTCCTTTTTTTATAAGTTTATCAAGAACAGATAAAAACAAATATCTATTTCCTCTCCCAGTAAGTTGGTCAGTATAGGCTTGTTTTTTTTCAATTTCTCTTTTTCTAATTTTTCTGTAGTTTATAAGTTGATACAAAACAAAGCCTAGTATAACCAACAAAAATATCTCTGCAATCTTTAAAAATGTAGGATTTGTAAGAAAATTCCACATATAAAAACCTCTCTTTTTAGTTTATTTTACAACTATATTTACAATTCTTGATTTTATAACAATTATTTTTTGTATTTGTTTTCCATCAATATATTGTGTTAATTTATCATCATTTTTAACTTGCTCTTTTATTTCCTCTTCAGAAAATGATGTTGGAACAGTTATTTTAAATCTAACTTTTCCATTTATTTGAACTGCAAGTTCAACATTACTTTCAATTATTTTAGATATATCATATTCAGGCCATTTTGAACTAAATATATGTCCTTCAAATCCAAGTCTTTCCCATAATTCTTCTGTAACATGTGAAGCAATAGGATTTAATATTTGTAAAAAAGGTGCAATATATTTCTTACTTACTTTTTCTTGTTTATATAACAAATTAACATATGTCATCATTGCAGCAATTGCAGTATTATATTTTTGTTCTTCATAATCTTCTGATACTTTTTTTATCGTTTTGTTTAACTCTTTTTCAATTTCGTCATTTGTTATATCTTCATCAGTAGCAAATTCTTCAATTCTAGTTACTCTATCTAAGAATTTTTTACAACCTTTTACCCCATTTTCATTCCAAGGAGCTGAATCTTTGTAATCAGCTATAAATAATATATATGTTCTTAATGTATCTGCTCCATACTCTTTTACAATATCATCAGGATTAATAACATTTCCTTTTGATTTTGACATTTTATCTCCATCAGGTCCTAATATTAGTCCTTGTGTAGTTCTTTTAGAATATGGCTCTTTTGTAGGAACTAAACCAATGTCATACAAAAATCTGTGCCAAAATCTTGAGTATATAAGGTGACGTGTAACGTGCTCCATTCCACCGTTATAACAATCAACTGGAAGCCAATATTTTAGTTTTTTACTATCTGCAAATTCATTGTTATTTTTTGGATCAATATATCTTAAGAAATACCAACTAGAACCAGCCCACTGAGGCATAGTATCTGTTTCACGAGTTGCGTGTCCACCACATTTTGGACAAGTTGTATTTACAAAGCTATCAACCTTTGCAAGTGGTGATTTACCATCTTCACCAGGTATGAATTCTTCTAAGTCTGGAAGTTCAAGTGGTAAATCTTTTTCATCCATTGGAACAAGACCACATTTATCACATTTTACAATTGGAATTGGTTCTCCCCAATATCTTTGTCTTGCAAAAGCCCAATCTTTCATATGATAGTTTGTTTTTTGCATACCAATTTTATTTTCTATAATATATGCTATTATTTTTTCTTTTGCCTCTTCAACTGTAAGTGAGTTTAAGAAACCAGAGTTTACCATTATACCTGTTTGAATATCAGTAAATGCTTCCTTATCCAAATTAACTTCTGAACTATCACTTTTTACTACTTGTTTTATATCAATACCAAATTTCTTTGCAAATTCATAATCTCTTGTATCATGGGCTGGAACAGCCATTATAGCTCCTGTACCATATCCCATCATAACATAATCTGTTACATAAAGTGGTATTACTTCATTTGTAACTGGATTTAAAATGTTAATACCTTCTACTTTAACCCCTGTTTTCTCCTTAGATAGCTCTATTCTTTCAAATTCAGTTTTTCTTTTAGCCTCTTCTCTATATTTTACTATTTCATCAAAATTAGATATTCTATCTTTTAATTCATCAATTATAGGGTGCTCAGGTGCAATTGCCATATATGTCACACCAAATATTGTATCTGGTCTTGTTGTATAAACAACTAAATCATCACCAGTCTCATTTACTTTAAAATCTATTTGTGCGCCATATGATTTTCCAATCCAATTTTTTTGTTCAATCTTTACACGTTCTGGGAAGTCAACTTCATCTAAACCTTCAAGTAGTTTATCTGCATATTCTGTTATCTTTAGCATCCATTCTTCTTTTTCAAGTTGAACAACATCACTATCACATCTATCACATTTTCCACCTTGAGACTCTTCATTTGCAAGAACAACTCTACATTTAGGACAAAAATTTACATATCCTTTTGATTTATATGCAAGTCCATGTTTGTATAATTGCAAGAAAATCCACTGTGTCCATTTATAATATTCTGGTCTTGTAGTATCTATAGCCCTATCATAGTCAAATGAAAAACCTACAGATTTTAACTGATTTGTAAAAGTTTCAATATTTTTATCTGTAACTTTTCTTGGATGAATTCCTGTTTTCATCGCATAGTTTTCTGTAGGAAGACCAAATGCATCAAATCCAATAGGAAATAACACATTATATCCTTGCATTCTTCTTTTTCTTGAAATAATATCCATTCCAATATATGCACGTATATGCCCTATATGCATACCAGCTCCTGATGGATATGGAAATTCAACTAAAGCATAGTATTTCTTCTTTGAAAAATCGTCTGTTGCATTAAAGCATTTACTTTCTTCCCATATTTTTTGCCACTTTTTATCTATACTTTTATCATACATTATCTTTACACCTCATTACTTTACGTATCTTTCATATTCGCTTTCGATATATCTATCTGTCATACCAGATAAATAGTCTACTATTATTTGCTCTTTTTTATTATTCAATACGTATTCTTTGTTTTTATTATTTAAAAAGGTTTCATATATATTATTTGATTTTTTAGAATTATTTAATGCTACCAGATATACATCAAAAAGCTCATTAAAAATTCTAGTGTATCTTTCAACATCTTCTTTTGTATTAGCCTTCATGTAAATATTTTTCATATTGAAATCTTTTAATTTATCTATAGCTCTATATACCGTATCAGACATTGATATATATGGCTTGTTAAAGCTATTTTCAATTATATCTAAAATAATACTATTCATAATCTCAGAGTTTTTAGTTCCAAGTACTCCTTTTATATCTTCTGGAATATCCCTTTCTGCAATTACCTTAAGTCTCATTGCATCTTCTATATCCTTCCCGATGTATCCTATTACATCAGAAATTCTAACAATACATCCCTCTATTGTCATAGGAATTAATTCATAATTATTTTTTTCATCATCAAGACATGCTTCATACTCTTTTTTAAATGTTGTTAAATCTTTTTTTACAGGAGCATACTTACTTTGTAGCATTTCCCCATTATGACACATTATTCCATCTAGTACTTGAAGAGTAAGATTACAGCCATTTCCACCATTTTCTATTTTAGTAAACATTCTTACACTGTTTAAGTTATGTGCAAAAGTCTTTCCGATTTTTTCTTTGGAAATATTATTTAGTATTATTTCTCCTGCATGACCATATGGAGTATGTCCAACATCATGACCTAGTGATATTGCCTCACATAAATCTTCATTTACTCCTAGCGCTCTAGCTATAGTTCTTGCTGCCCTACTTACAAATTGTACATGTGTTATTCTTCTTGATATATTATCATTTTCAATATCACTATATACCTGAGTTTTATCTATATATCTTGTATACGTAGAAGAGTGTATTATTTTATCTACATCTCTTTCAAATTCCAGCCTTATATCTTCTTTTTCACTTTTTTCTCTTATAGCATCAGATGATAAACAAGCAAAAGACGTCAAATTTTCTTCTGATCTTTGCATTTGTTTTTTTATTTCACTAAAATTATCCACCTTTTACTCTACCTCCTTCAAAATTATAGCAACATATTAATTGCGCCTTCCACACATTCAATTTCAAGTGGAAAATTAGGACCTGGGTCACCATCAACATCTGGAAGATCACATTTTCCTTTTGTTTTAGTAATTTTTATCCATTTTTCCTTTGAGTATATTATATTTTTATCAGTATAATGGGTTTTTGCAAGTAATTTTCCCGCAAGCAAACTTGTATCTGCAATATTACAATCTTTAATTATTAACATATCAAGGAGTCCATCTTGAATGCTTGAATTATCACAGAACGCATCTATTCCACCAACACTACTACCATTAAATATCAACATTACTTTTACTTTTTCAATGTATATATCATTTTCTGTCTCTATTTTCACTTCAAATGGTTTAAATTTTACCATTTGATTTACAGCAGTTATGAAATATGAAAGCATACCAAGAGAATTTTTTAAATTTGGATCTACTTTCTGAGATACATTAGTAAATAATCCTGCTGAACATATATTAACAAAATATTTATCATTTACTTTACCAACATCAACAGGCTGAACATTGAAAGTTAGTAATTTATCTATACACTCTGAAAAATTTTGTGGCATTTTTAGATGTCTTGCAAAATCGTTTGAAGTACCTGCAGGTATAACGCCAAGTGGAGTTTTAATATTATTTTTCATCATAACATTAACAACTCTATTTACAGTACCATCACCACCTGCAACAACAATTGCACTATATCCATCTTTATCTACATCTTTTAAAAATTCATATAAATTTGTATTATTTGCTGCTCTAAATATAGATACCTCTATATCATTATCCATAAATTTTTCTATAATAGGATCTAAAAAATATTTGAATTTACTTTGACCTGCTCCAGAATTATATATTAATTTTATTTTTTTCAAGTTTACTCATCCTTTCTGGAATTTTTCATACTAATTATATTACATATCTATTGTTATTTCAAGAGAAAATGCCAAAATATAAAAAAAACGGATATTTTAATAATCATATTAAATCCCCGTTTTTTTACATATTTAATTAATTTTTATTAAGTCCTTTCGTTTGAATTTCATCTGTGCTATCAGTTATTCCGTCAATTGAAAATTCACTAACATTTCTATTTGTAACTTTAGACATAAATTTGGTATTGTAATTATACAAATAAATTCCCATTTCATTCTTTACTTTATAAAACACAGTATCATCTACATTTTGCAATATTTGTACAGAACCATATATAACCTTTTCCTTAGAGTTATCTGACAAACTTACACTCCATAACGAATTACTATCTGAAGGATTTATATAATATAATTTACCATTTGAAACAAATAAATATTTATTTCCATCTATTTCTTTAATATTTCCCTTATCTGATATTCCAACTGCATCAGAAAGTGAAGTACTATTACTACCATCTTTTCCTATTTTATATATTTTATTTTCATCTGCTTTATTTACAAAATATATGCTATTTTCATCTTGAATTATATATGAAACATTTTGACTATCAGTAAGTTTTAATTCAGAACCACCTTCAAGATCATATCTTACCAATATTTTTTTAGTTTTTTCTAGTTTAGCAACATATAAATTATTGTTATCAACTAATACTTCTGATACATTATCTATAGAAAATTCCTTGTTTTCTTTAGTATTTACATCAATATAACTTAACTTGTTATTTGCAATATAATAAACTCTTGTATCTGTTAAAGTATACTTTTCGACCCCAGAATTAACTAAAGTTTCTGTTTCAGAATTTTCTTTAGAAAATCTACATAAAGCACCATTTTTAATTCCATAAATATAATTATTTTTTGAAATTATATCATGCATTCCACTATTTTGATATATTAATGTATCATTAAATCCATCTGTTCTAATTGAGTTTAATGAGTAAACAGGATCATAAGTATACCCTTCCGTTACATAATACATATTATATACTTTCTGGTTACTTACTCCATCACCTTCTACATACTTATAATTGTTTGATTTACTATATACATAAAATTGAAAAAATACATAAACTGCTAAAATAACTAAAGCTCCTACCATTATATATGAAATCTTACTTTTTTTCTTAAGACTTTGTTTCTGCTTTTTCTTTCTTTTTAAATATTCTTTTCTTGTAATTTCTTCTTCAGGATTTAGTTGTAATCTTGTCAAAATTATCAACTCCTTTTCTTTTGTCATATACATAATTATTATATACTACTTTTTAAATTTTGTAAATAATTTTATATCAGATTTTATATAAATTTTAGAGGAAAATTTAGCCAAAAAATGCAAAGAAAAAGTAATTTAAATAAATATATTTAAGTCATTTATATTAAGTATTACATTTGCGCCTTCACGAATTAAAAAATTAGAAAAGAAACAATTTTTATCCCATATATCTCCAGGTATGACTAAAATATCTTTTCCAAAATCTAAAAAATTACTCACTAACGTGTTAGAATAACTAGTATATTTTGCTTCTGGAATTAATATAACATCTGCAATTGTTAACATACATATGATATTGTAAAGACTAAAAATATATAAATTATTTATATCCAATCTTTCTATTTCAATTGTCCTTAACTCGCTTACATTTTCTATATTCACTATACTTATATTACAAGAGTTCTTCTTTATATTTTTGCTACCTATGCACACATTTATATTTTCTTTTACATTTTTGCAATTTAAAAAATATTTACATTTTTCTATTCCATACTTACTTGTATTGTTATCACAAAAAATATATAGCTTTTTTCTAGTACAATTTAATAGATTTGTATTTCCATATACAAACGTATAAAGATATTTGTCATTAATTTTTACTTTTTGTATTTTAATATTCATATTATGAATTATATTTAATAATTTTTCTGATTGGATTTTTAATTTAGAACTTACTAATTTATTTATAACTTCATTTGAAAAAAACATTTTATTTTTGATTAAAATTTGCTTAAACTTTAAACTATTATTTGAAATCTCATACATTTCTTTTATACTTCCAAAAGAAACTTCAAATTTCGAATATAAAGATGAGTCTAGCTTCTGTAAAGAACACAGAAGCCAGAATATATATTTATCTTCTATTTTGCATCTCCACCTTTTCTAATACAATATTTCCAATTTTTCCATTTTTTATATCATCAAGAAGTACATTTGCAGCCCTTGACATATCTACATTTCCACCTGATACTAAGCATCCTCTTTTTCTACCAATTACTTCTAATATATCATATGAATCAAGTTCATCCAAAAGTTCTTCTTCAATAGAATATGAATCTACAAGCAACTTTTTATATCCTTCATTGATTAGTAAATTAATACCTGAACATGCAAGTTCTTCGTTATCTACTACTTCTAGTTTGACATTACCAGTTAAAGCAAGCTTTACACCTGCATTATTTTCATCTAGACGTGGCATAAGAATTCCTGGTGTATCTAGAAGTTCTATATCACTTCCAACTCTTATCCATTGATTTTTTCTTGTAACACCTGGTTTATTTGATGTAGCAGCTGCATTTCTATTTGCAATTTTATTTATTATTGTTGATTTTCCAACATTTGGAATACCTGCAATTAAGCACCTATATATAGGTTTTACTTTTATATTTTTACTACTATATTTCTTTTCATATATCTCTTTTCCCTGTTTTCTTATTTCATTAACAAGTTTTGAAATATTTTCAGATTTATTTGCATTTGTTAAAACACAAACATCTCCTCTATTTTTATAATAATCTTCCCATTTTGTAAGTTCTACTTTATCAGCTAAATCTGATTTATTAAGTACAACTATCCTTTTTTTATCTTTTGCAAGCTCGTCCATTAACTTATTATGGCTTGCAATTGGTACTCTAGCATCCAGTATTTCCACAACTACATCTATTAATTTTAAGTTATTTTTTATCTCGTTTTGTGCTTTTACCATATGTCCAGGGAACCAGTTGATACTCGTTGATGGTAAACTTTTTTTATCTTCATTCATTTTTTTATTTTTTCTCATTTCTCTTTTTTGATACATATCCATTATTTATCACTTCCTTTTTACAACTTGTAATTTTTTTATTATGGTTTATTTTTATTTACACACCTATAAATAAGTAAATATATTAAAATTATGCTAGAAATTCCTATTGAAATATTACCTATATTGTCCAAATTATATCCATTTTCCATAATATATTTTTCTAATTCTCCTAATTTAAACGTTCCCTCTGTAATATATAGTGTTTCTTTCTTTCCTAAAGAATGATATATGGTTAGTTTTCCAGAGCGCCAGCCCTGCCCTAATATAATTTTGGTAATATTATCTGTATTTTCTATTTTTTCATTTAATGATTGGTAAACTAAATCTCTGTTCTTTGAATTCACATTTATTGCAATGCCTTCTTTATTAAATATTGAAAGTGCAAATATAATTTCTAATATTGCAACTATTATTAATACATAATTTATTTTTTTCATTATTTACGTAACCTCTAAATTACTATTTTATTTTGTTCCTTCAAGTTTCTTTTGTCCTTTTGTTTCTAATTGCTTTTTTTCTCTTTCAAGTTCCTTTAAACTCTTTTTAGGTGTCGGCATTTCTTCTGGCATCATACCGCCAATATCTGCGATTGCTTTTCTAACTTTTTGACCAACTTCATAATGTACATCTTTTGCTTCTTTCTCACCTTGTACATTATCTTTTAAAAGTTTTTGCTTCGTTTGATTTATTCTAAATAAATTTGCAACTAATTCATCTTCATTCATATTATCTAAAATATCTTCTCTATATCTTAATTTTTTTCTTTTAAATATATCATCAGCTGTTTCACCATTATATAAACCTTTGTAGCCAGCATTATGAAATTCAGCCATATTTTTAACGCCAACAGAAGACGCAACTTTCTGAAGCGTATAATTACCTTGCTTTGTTAATTTTCTTTGATAAAATCTTTTTTCATCATCTGATAAAGAGTCATATTCTTGTTCAGTTATTTCTTGTTTTCTTGTTTGAACAGCAAAATATGTTTGTCCTAAAGCAACAACCTCTTTACTTGGATCAGCATTTTGCACTATCAAATAACATATGTATCTTGAAAGTTTATAATCTTGTATATTAGCAGTGGCATTATTATTTCTTTTTGACAACTTGTTGACCTTAACAAGTTGTTCATCTATATTAAATCCAGAATTTTTACAAGCCTCTTTTGCTTTATTTAAAACCTTTAAGAAATTTCTCCAGTCTTTATATTATAAAACTTTTGAAAGTTCCCTAGCATACCAATATTCATTTTCGTATTCATCTATATGTTTAATATTCTCAAAGATATTGTTAGTATATCTATCTTCAATTTTCTTCATTACTACCTCCTTATTTATTGATTCATATAAAAGATTTCCATTCTTCTTGATTGTTATTTTTCTTTTCTGCTCTAATTTTTCTTTTTTGATACATATCCATTATTTATAACTTCCATTCTCTATCATTCTTGTTTCATTTAAAAAATTATCAAAGTCTGATTTATATAATTTATCTTGTTTAACTTTAAATTTATCTAGCGCCTCTTTCTTATTAGCTGTATATGAATGGGTTAGATGTTGATTCCCTTTTTAGGATTTTCTCCGTATATTTAGGTATCTACACAAAATAATTTTTTAATTCTTCGTAATCGTAAAGATTATCATAATCCCTATATAAAAATATTCAAATTTTAATTTATCTAAAACATAAGAATCTTAAAGAACTCTATACACTAAAATTCATAGTTCTAATGCGTGATTTTACTAGCTATTTTTCATTATACCATATTTATTAATAATTATAAAGTAATTAGCTTTTAATAGCACTATTTATTCTTTTTTTTTAATAAATATTTACTACTTCTAATAAACTTATACACCGTTATAACTATTAACTGATTTACTTTAATCACAAATGTCTTGTACAAACATAAAATATATATATATGGAGGTATTTATGAAAAAGAAAATTTCATTTAAGTGTATTTCAAATTGTTCTTGTAATTCTAACTACTGTATTAGAATATATCACAAAGGAAAAATTATATATAATGGTTGCATAGATGATATAAATGAAATAACATTATGTTTTTTGTTATTTAGATGCTACACTGTAATTATACAAAATTGTAATGAGCTTATTCCTATGACATATATTTTAAATTTATGTCCTACTAACATATGCTATCAAAAATTTTTCTTCTTTTTTAAAGAGCAAAATGTAATACCCTCCATTAAATTTATGGTAACAGATAAAAATTATCCTGGATTACCAATAGAGAAAGGGGAATTAATGTTATGTCGGTACAACATAATATACAAATTACAAATGGAAAGGGAAGTTTAGCTTTAGCTAATGGAAATTACACTATAACAGCAGAAGCTTTTGGTTATAATCCTCCATCATTAGATCCATCAACTATTGAGATTATTGAAGGGAAAAATGAATATAGCTTTACAATTTCAGCTACAGGTACTTTAACACTTCACATAACAGATAATGGAACTGCTGGAGGTGTTCCTATTGAGGGTGCAACTTTTTATAGATGTGATGCAGAAGGAAATACCTATGGGGATATAATTACTTCTAACGTAGATGGTGATGCAATATTTAACAATGTTCCGTACTCAGCAGATGTCACACCTCTTAGTGTTTACTTTAAACAAGTTTCTTCTGATGGTGAACATACATTTAACGCAGAACTGCAAAATACTACATTACAGGATCAAGAAGTAACTTTACAAATTTCAAATCCAGATGCTACTGAAAGAACATTTACTTTTACGGACAAAAATTATGCTAACTTACCAATTGCTAATGGTAAATTAATAGCAGAAGGATAATACTTTAATATATATGCATAAATACCAGTACAAAAATGTACTGGTATTTATATATATAATTAGTCTATTTTTTCCTTAGTCTTAGCAGCTTTACCTACTCTATCTCTTAAATAGTATAGTTTAGCACGTCTTACTTTACCTTTTCTTGTTACTTCAATTTTAGCAACTTTAGGTGAATGTACTGGGAATGTTCTTTCAACACCAACACCAGAAGATATTTTTCTTACTGTAAATGTTTCGTTAAGTCCAGCATTTTGACGTTTAATAACAGTTCCTTGGAAGATTTGGATTCTTTCCTTATCTCCTTCTTTAATTCTAACTGATACTTTAACTGTATCACCTATGTTAAAGTTTTCAACTGTATCTTTCATATTTTCTTTTTCTATAGCTTTTATAATGTCCATCTTTTTCCCTCCTTTTATCTATTTATTATTTAAATCATTATATTTTTTTAATAAGTCTGGTCTATTAATTTTGGTAATTCTAATAGATTCATTTTTTCTATACTCGGCTATTTTTTTGTGATTACCTGATTTTAAAATTTCAGGTACCACTCTTCCCCTAAACAAATCTGGTTTTGTATATTGTGGATATTCAAGTAAATAGTTTGTATGAGATTCTTCAATTAAGGATTCACTATTTATTACACCAGGTATAAGTCTTATCACACTATCCATAAGTACCTGACTTGCAAGTTCTCCTCCAGTTAGCACATAATCACCAATTGATATTTCTAAAATATTATACTCCTCTATAATCCTTTCATCAATTCCTTCATAATGACCACAAACAAGTATATAGTTTGAATTGTCATTTGCAAGGCTATTAGAAAGATTATAGTTTAAGAGTTTACCTCTAGGAGATAAGTATATAATTTTTATCTCTTTTTCATACTTTTTTAAAATATCAGTTGCATAATCAATAGCTCTTGATAATGGCTCACATGACATTACCATACCACTTCCTCCACCATATGGTGAAAAGTCAACTTTTTTATGTTTGTTTAAAGAAAAATCTCGTATATCTATTACATCAACACTTACTTTTTCTTCATCAATAGCTCTTTTTATAACGCTTGTACTTAAAAAGCCATCAAACATTTCTTTAAAAAGTGTAAGTACAATAAATTTTGTCATATTAATCCTTTCATTATCTCTACATACATTTTTCTACCTGCTATATCTACCTTTTTTATAACATCCTTGATTGCAGGAAGATATATTTTTTTATTATCTAAAGTTACAATTTCATATACATCGTTAGCTGAACAATTTTGCACATCGTTAAGTGTACCAATTTTATTACCATCCATATCTAATACTTCAAGTCCGATAAGTTCAAAAACATAATATGTTCCTTCATCTAATTTTTCTAAATTTTCTTTTGGAATAAATATATCTTTATTCCTCAGTCTTAAAGCCTCATCAGGATCAGATAAATCTTTAATTTTAACAATTAACATATTCTTATGTACTCTTGCAGATTCAACGATGTATTTTTCTTTTCCATTATTATCTAAATAAAATTCTTTTATTTTTGACAAATTCTGAATATCATCAGTATATGGATAAACTTTAACTTCACCTTTTATACCGTGTATATTTACAATTTTACCTATTAAAATATAGTCCACCTTATTTATTCTCCTCAACATTTACTAACACTTTTTTAGAATTTTTCATTCCGTATGAATTAATTATTTCTCTTATAGCTCTTATAATTCTGCCTTCTTTACCAATAATTCTTCCCATATCAGATGAATCAACACTTAAGTGTAGCATAAGTTTAGAGTCTTCTTTTTGTTCTTCTCTAACAACAACTTTGTCAGGATTAGTTACAAGGTTTTTAACTAAATATTCCAATAAATCTTTATACATTTTTTCCTCCTTATATTTCTACTCCTGCTTTTTTTATAAGAGCAGCTGCTGTGTCTGTAGGTTTTGCACCTTTTTTGATCCATTCAGTTACTTTTTCAGTATCTACCTTTAATTCAGCTGGTTCTACCATAGGATTGTATGTTCCTACTTTTTCAATAAATCTTCCATCAGATGGAAATCTTGAATCAGCAACAACTAAAGTATAATATGGATTTTTCTTTGCACCATCTCTTCTTAATCTGATTTTTACCATAATGTCACCTCCTTAAAAATTTATATTTATTTATTAATAACAATTTTATTTAATCATATTCTTTAAATTTCTAAATTTATTTTTTCCTTTAGCTCCATTTAAAGATTTCATCATTTTTTGCATTTGTTCAAATTGATTCATAAATCTATTTATATCTTCAACTTTATTACCACTACCATTTGCAATTCTAATTCTTCTTTTAGCATTTAATATTTTAGGATTTCTTCTTTCCTCTTTTGTCATGGAAGTAATAATTGCATCTATTCTAAATAATTGTTTTTCATCAATTTCAGCATTTCTAATTTCACTTGGAATTCCAGGCATCATACCAAGAATTTGTTTAAATGAACCCATCTTCCTTATTTTTTTCATAACTGATAAATAATCATCAAGAGTAAATTCATTCTTTCTCATTTTACTTTCAAGTTCAATTGCTTGTTCTTCATCAAAAGCTTTTTCTGCTTTATCTATAATTGATAATACATCTCCCATTCCAAGTATTCTTGAAGCAATTCTATCTGGATAAAATGGTTCTAAATCACTTAACTTTTCTCCAACAGAAGCAAATTTAATTGGTTTATTTGTTACTTCTTTTACAGATAATGCAGCACCACCTCTTGTATCAGAATCAAGTTTTGACATTGTTATAGAATCAATACCTACTTTTTCATTAAATGTTTCTGCAACATTTACTGCTTCCTGACCAGTCATACTATCTACTACAAGTATAATTTCATGAGGTTTTACAGCTTTTTTTAGATCTACCAATTCATCCATAAGTGTATCATCTATTTGCAGACGACCAGCAGTATCTATCAATACAACATCACAAAGTTTAGCATGTGCTTTTTTTAATCCATTACTTGCAACTTCAACTACATTTTTATTTCCTTCTTCACTATACACATCAATATTTAAACTTTTGCCTATAGTTTCAAGTTGTTTTATTGCAGCTGGCCTATATACATCACAAGCTACCATAAGTGGTTTTTTACCCTGTTTTCTTAAATAATTACTTAGCTTTCCACAAAGTGTTGTTTTACCACTACCTTGAAGTCCTACAAGCATAATTATAGTTGGTGGATTTGATGAAATGTTTAATTTTGATTCTGAAGAGCCAAGAAGTTCTGTAAGTTCATCTCTAACAATTTTAACAACTTGTTGACCAGGTGTAAGACTCTTCATTACATCTTCACCTAAAGCTTTTTCTTTTACATTATTTACAAACTTTTTTACAACTTTATAGTTTACATCAGCTTCTAAAAGTGCAAGTTTAACTTCTCTTAAACATTCATTTAATTCTTTTTCTGTAATTCTTGTTTGTCCTTTTAATTTTTTTACTATACCTTGAAGTCTATCAGATAAATTTTCAAACACTATATATCATCCTCACTTAAAACTTTTAATATTTCTTCTTTATTTCCATCTTGAGTTTTACATATTTTTTCTATCTTGTTTACCTTCTTCTTTAAATTTAGCATTCCAACTTTTTTCTCATATTCTTCAAGTAATTCTTCACTTTTCTTTATGCTATCTCTCACTGCTTGATAGGAAATCTCTTTGTTTTTTGCTATTTCTCTTAAAGAAAGGTTATATAAATAATATTCTTCAAAAATATCCTGTTGCTTTTTTGTAAGTAGCTCTCCATATATGTCATAAAGCATACTAAATTTTATATTTTCTTCCATTTCTTACCTCAAAAAATATGTGTAAAGCATTTTAACTTTACACATATTATACACTAGTATTATTTAATTGTCAAGAAAAATCAAAAACAAATTTTATTTATGGTGTGTAAAAAAACAAAAAATTAAGGTTTTGATATATCTGATATATAAAATAACACTAATAGTTATATATTAACACTATGTTTTATTAAAGTTAATAATGAAGATAGATAATTTTTAGTAAATTATATTATAATAATTATGTTTAAATATTATTAATAATTATTAAAAGAGTACTACTAATTCTTTCTATAGATGTAATGTAATTTTGTTCATTTTTACTTTCATTTAAATATTGGCAAGATCTTATCGTCTTTATATCAGCACTAGTTGCAGCTATTATTCCTCTTTTTGAATCTTCTATAGCTATGCAATTATACGGATTAACTTTAAGCTTTTTCATAGCTTTTACATAGCCCTGCATATCAGGTTTCAATTTTTCTACATCTTCTCTAGAAATAACTATATCGAAAAGTTTATTTATATTTAATTTTTCTAACAATAAATCAATAAAGCACCTCTTAGATTTTGAAACTATACCTATTTTTAAACCATTTTTCTTTATTTTTTTTATAAGCTCAAAATTTAAGAATACTTCATCTTCCTTAATTATCTTTTTAAATTTTTTCATATATTTTTTATATACTTTATTCATAATGATTGAATTATCTTCACTTTTATCAATTAAATTTTCCTGCTTCAATTTTATTAATAAATTAGAATTCATACAAAGTTCATTTTCTTCATATTCATTAAATGTAATATCAATGTCAAATTCATCTTTAAGGGTTTCTTTAAAAGAATCGAAAAATATCATTTCAGAATCAATAAGTGTTCCATCTAAATCAAAAAAATAGTTGTTAAATTTCCTTTCGGTTTTATTTTTTCAAATATGCTTTTAGCTACAAAATCTCTGTACGGTAACTTAGCTTCTTTAAGCTCAACATTACTAAATTTATTTATAAATTCTTTTAACTTTATATTAATTTCATCTATATTAACATTTAAATTTGATGATAAAATTTCAAATTCAACAAAATTCCCTACATCTTTTATTTCATCTATCATTATATTATATACTAGATCACCAATATTTTTAGTATATATTTTTCTATTTTTTTCTACAACAACATAGTATAAAATCCAAGCTTCTCCAATACTTTTACAAAACCATCATACTGCTCAATCTTTAATTCAATATTTCTTTCCAATTTTGCATAACTATTAGAAAGAAATTCATTTGATTTTCCTTTAAATGTCAATTCTAACGCATCGTTATTTGTATTTCTTAATCTTAAGCAAGTTCTATTCTTTATATAGTTGCTATCAATATCTGTAAAATATTCATCATTTTCAAAAAAAGAATCTTTAATACAAAACTTATTTAATTTGGCAATCTTTTCTATCTCTTCTATATTATATACAAAGAATTTTTCCTCAACTTCTATTCTATTTTTCATTTTTATCCTCCATGTATTTAGATTTTTGATAAAAATTTATAAATAACCTTCCTTTTGTTTCTAAGTTAAAAATTTCTTCTTTAGAGATTTAAAAATCTTATCTATTAATTTCTTAAATGAATTTTCTTTTTTTATAACTGTCAAATTAACATCTACTTTATCATTATTATTTTGTTTATTAAAATTTTTTTGATTATTTTTAAATAAGTCCTTCGGATCATATTTTTCTTCTTCCCATTTAATTCTATCCATGTTTTCTTTTTCAATTATTACCTTTCTTTGGTAATCATTTGCCCAATAATCTCTAAAAATGTTTGAAAATATTGCCTTTGTTTCCTCAAGTAATAGCTGTTCTTCAAATGATTTAGTAGTGTCTACCTTAAAATTATACTCTTTGTCTTGTTCTTCTTCAAACATATCTAACATTTCTTTTGGAATTTTATCTACATTTTCCTTTGAAACAAATTTTAATATTTCAACAACCTCTTTATATGCCTTTTTATAATTATCCTCCATTAATGTCTCCCTCCGTAATCAAAATCACGTGAATTTTTTTCTATTTCTTTTTTATGTGTTTTCTCATAAATTTCTTTATCAACAATTTCTTTTGCCCTATCTTTTTTTGCTATATGCGTATAAACCGATATTTTTGCTATTTGATTTGGCGTTATTGTATAATTTTCTTTATTTTTTTTATTTATGTATTCGTTAAATAATGGACTAACATTTATATTTGCTTCAGCATTAATATATTTCAAATTACCATTTTGTATGCTATCAAATAATTTATTTATAGCCTCCTTTTTACTATGTGAATTTATTATTTTCATAGCTTCATCAGTTTGATTAACATCACATAAAATTTGACAATTTTTAACCACATCAGTAATATCATCAATTTTATCAATACTTAAAACTTGTTTTGGATCATTTATATCTACTTCTTGCTCTGATATCCATTCTTCAGAAAATTCAAAAACAGGTTTTCCTTCTTTATTTTTTTTCATAGTTACAACAGGATTAAATTTTTCGGGATTAATATTATAAGCATAATTTGGTCTTATTAATTTTACTACATTATTGCCCTGTTTGTCTTGTTGAATTTTTATATTATCGTCACCATAAATATATATTTTTTTATTTTTATCAATACATACCATTCCCGACTTTGAATTTCTTACCATATATGGATTACATTCTATTGGACTAGAAGATGCAAATACCCAATCCCCTACTTCAGTTTCATAATTATTTGCTCTATTAATAGATTTTGATATTTTTCCGCCAATCATTTCTTTAGGCGAAACATCTGTTATATGAGTAATTGTTGCTTTTTGTTCTATAAATACTTGTTTTATGTCTTGTGCATATCTTTTCATTAATTCAAAGATTTGATTTGTTTCCAAATCTAAATAATTCTCATTTTTTAATAAAATTTGAGAATTTGATTGTATTTTTTTCCTTTTTTCATCTAATACAGTAAAGGCCTTTTCAACAGTTTCACTACTATATGTATCTAATTTTTTGTTATATTCATCAAGTAATGATTCTAATTCAACTTGTGTATTTATTTGATCAAATATTCTGTTATCTTCAATATTTCTAGATTCAACCCCATTTTTTTCGTTCATATATATCCCTCACTTATTTTTTATTATATCATTTCTGAAAAAATTTTTCACTAATTATAATAAAAAAATTTTTTACTTATAATATTGATTTTTAATTAACTTAATATATTTCATATTTTTTACTATTAAATATACTATACTATATAATAATGTGTATATCAAGCATTATTTATCTTAATATCTAAATCTGTCGCAACATCTCAATTTATAGCATTTTACTTGACTTGTAATAATTTTAGATATATACTTATATCATAATCTTAAGGAGGTTTAAAATGATAGAAATTAGATGGCATGGCAGAGGCGGCCAAGGAGCTAAAACAGCTTCTCTTTTACTTGCTGATGCTGCTTTTAATACAGGAAAATATATTCAGGGATTTCCTGAATATGGACCTGAAAGAATGGGTGCACCAATTACTGCATATAATCGTATCAGTGACACACCTATTAGAATACACTCTAATATTTATGAGCCTGATTATGTTGTAGTTGTAGATGACTCTCTTATTGGAGCTGTTGATGTAACAAGTGGACTTAAAGATAATGGTGCTATAGTTATAAATACAAATGAAGATATTGATAGTTTAAGGAAAAAATTAAATGGATTTAGTGGTAAAATATATACTATAGATGCATCAAAAATAAGTTTGGAATGCTTAAAAGCAAATTTTCCAAATACAGCTATGCTTGCTGCAGTTGTAAATATAACCAAAATAATGTCTAAAGAAGAACTTGTAGACAATATGAAAGATGCTTTTAGCCACAAATTTGCTAAAAAACCTGAAGTGATTGAACCAAATATGGAAGCTTTACTTAAAGGATACGATGAAATTAAAGGAGGTACTAAATGAAGAAAAAATATAGTTTAGGCGGTATAATTTTAAAAGATGGTAACTCTGTAGAATTTAAAACGGGTAACTGGAAAAATAAATATCCATATCACGATAAAGAAAAATGTAAAAATTGTATGATGTGTGTTCCCTATTGTCCAGAAGGATGTATCAGACATAAAGATGGGAAACTACTTGGTATGGACCTTGACTTTTGTAAAGGATGTGGTATCTGTGCAAAGGTTTGTCCATTTCATGCAATTGATATGAAATCAGATATAGATAAACAGGAGGTGTAAATTATGGCTATACGTGAGAGATTAAGTGGTAATGAAGCTGTTGCCACTGCTATGAAACAAATAAATCCAGATGTTGTTGCTGCATATCCAATTACTCCATCAACAGAAATACCACAATATTTTTCAAATTTTGTTGCAAATGGTACTGTTGATACTGAGTTTATACCTGTTGAAAGTGAACATTCAGCAATGTCTGCTACAATTGGTGCTGCGGCTGCTGGTGGCAGAGTTATGAGTGCAACTTCATCTCAAGGACTTGCACTTATGTTTGAAATGTTATATGTAGCTTCTGGAATGAGATTACCTATGACACTAATATGTGCCAATAGAGCATTATCTGCTCCATTAAATATTCATAATGATCATTCTGACTCAATGGGAGTAAGAGACTGTGGATTTATTCAATTATACTGTGAAAATAATCAAGAAGCATATGATAATACAATTATGGCAGTAAAAATAACTGAAAAAACTAAACTTCCAGTTATGGTTTGCTATGATGGGTTTATAACATCACACTCTATTGAAAATATAATGCTTTTAGAAAACGAAGAAGTAAAAAAATTTGTAGGTAAATATGAACCGGAGGAATATTTACTTGATATAAATAAAAATATATCAATGGGTCCTCTTGCTCTTCAAAAATATTATTTTAGCATTAGAAAAGATTTATCTGTTGCTATGGATAATGCTATAGATGTACTAAATCAAGTATCAGATGAATTTTATAAACTAACCGGAAGGAAATACGAACTTTATGAAAAATACAAATTGGATGATGCTCAAATTGGAATAATTGCTCTTAATTCAACAGCTGGTACAATAAAAGATGCTATTGATAAGTTAAGAGATAAAGGTATAAAAATAGGACTTTTAAAACCTAGATGTTTTAGACCTCTTCCTTATACCTCTATTCCACAAGAACTAAAAAATTTAAAAGCTCTTGCTATTATGGATAAAGCTGATAGTATAAATGGATATTGCGGTCCTTTATTTGGAGAAATAACATCTGCTATGTTTTCTCAAAACGTACATGTAAACGCTATAAATTACATATATGGACTAGGTGGTGCAGATGTAAAAATTGACGATATAGAAGATATTGCAAACAATTTAATAAATATATCAAATACAGGAAAAATAGATAAAGTTAAATATTTTCTTGGTCTTGAAAAGGAGGAGGTTTAAATGTATATCTTAAAAGAACAAATAAAAAAAGAAAATAGACTTACCTCTGGTCATAGGATGTGTGCTGGTTGTGGTGCACCAGTTATTGTTAACGGTGTTCTAAGAGCATTAAAAGAAGAAGATAACGCGGCTATATCAGTTGCAACTGGTTGCCTTGAAGTATCTACTTGCACATATCCATACACATCATGGAAAAATTGTTCATTTATTCATACAGCATTTGAATGTGCACCTGCTACTTTATCTGGTGTTGAAGCTGTGTATAATAAATTTAAAAAAGATGGAAAAATAAATAATGATAAAACTACTAAATTTATCGGATTTGGTGGTGATGGAGGTACTCTAGATATAGGTCTACAATCATTATCTGGTGCAATGGAAAGAGGACATGATATAACATACATATGTTATGATAATGGTGCATATATGAATACTGGAACTCAGCGTTCCTCTTCTACCCCACATTATGCTGATACTACAACATCTCCTGTTGGTAAGATTAAAAATGGAAAATCTCAAATGCGTAAAGATTTAACAGAAATAATGGTAAAACATAATATTCCTTATGTAGCTCAATCAGCATTGATTGGTAACCTAAAAGATTTATATGAAAAATCAGAAAAAGCAATTTACACCAAAGGCCCTACGTATATGTCTGTTTTATCACCTTGCCCTAGGGGATGGGGATATCCTACAGAAGATCTTCAAACTATTTCTAAACTTGCTGTAGATACTTGTTTTTGGCCTCTTTACGAAGTTGAAAATGGTAAATACAAAATAACATACAGACCTGCTAAAAAATTACCAGTTGAAGAATTTTTAAAATTACAAAGAAGATTTAGACATATGTTCAAGCCTGGTAATGAATGGATGATTGAAGATTTGCAAAAAGAAATAGATAAAAAATGGGCTTATCTTGAAATGATGGAAAAAATAACTAATGAAAATTAATTGCTATTTATATTGTAATTTTCACTAAATACAAATATAAATAACACTTATCATGAAAAATAAGCGAGCATTTGCTCGCTTATTTTATGGCCTATACTTCTTTTCAAACTCTAAAATAGATTTATACAACTCATAACCATTTTTTCACTTACTATCTTTCACATTTTTTGCAATTACTACATCCATTACATATAATTTTACTACCACATGTATAACAGCATTCTTTAAAGTATGGTTTATATTCGTTTTTTTCTTTAAATAAAGTTTCTTGCATGTAACTATTAAGTTTATATTTTATTTTCTTTCCTTCAAAACTTAGTCCTGACTTATACGCCATATTACTTTGAATTTTCTTTGATTTTCACAGATTACATTTAAAATTACATTTTCATATCCATCATTCCAATCACTAGGTAAACAACTTTCAATTCTATTTGCTCTTTTTGTCAATAGAAAAAATTTAACATCACTTCTGATCTTAATTACATTCCAAATTTCATCTCTCCATTTGTCAGCTTCCTCTAAAAAGAAATCTGATATCATGCATATCCTTATTTACTCTCCACTTTTTATTTTATAATTTCCATTCCTATCTTTTTTAAAGGATAATCAAAATTGGTTTTAGACTTGTATATAACCGAAGAATCTTTTTGTGTTCTAATATTATCTAAATAATACATATAACAATTTATTTAAGCCACTATTTCATCTTCATTGAAACAACCTTAGATATACCATACTCTTGCATTGTAACACCGTAAGTAGATGACGCAACTTCCATAGTACCTTTTCTATGTGTTATTACAATAAACTGTGTATTTTTTGAATATTTTTTTATGTATTCTGCAAATCTATGTACATTTACATCATCGAGTGCAGCTTCAATTTCATCTAATATGCAAAATGGAGGTGCTTTAAGTTTAAGTATAGCAAATAACAAAGCAGTTGCAGTAAGAGCTCTCTCTCCACCTGATAAAAGCATCATACTTTGAAGTTTTTTACCTGGAGGTTGTACTTCTATTTCTATTCCTGATGATAAAACATTAGATTCATCTTCAAGTTTTAATTCAGCTTTTCCCCCTCCAAACAGTTCTTTAAATGTTTCATTAAAGTTTTCATTAATTAGTTTAAACTGTTTTTCAAACTGTTGCTTCATTATACTTGTCATATTATTAATTAAATTTTCAAGCTTTTTCTTTGTTTCTTCTAAGTCTGCTTTTTGATTTGATATAAAATCATAACGTTCTTTTGTAGATTTATACTCTTCAATTGCTCCAACACTTACTTCACCTAGATCTTTTATTTCTTTTCTAATCTTTTCAGCATTTTTAACAATTGTCTTCTCATCACTATCATCTACTGGAAGAGATTCTATCATTTCTTTTGCAACAGATATAGTTATTTCATAATCATCCCACATTTTGTTTTTTAGATTTTCTATTTCTATATCAAATTTTAATTTTCTAGCTTGAACTTTTGCTCTTTCATCTTTTAATTTATCTATTTTTCTTAATCCATCTAGTACTTTTACTTCTAGAGTTTCTTGTTTTTGCTCAACTTCTTTTTTAGTATCTTTTAGACTATTTAAAATATTTGCAAAATCAAGTTTAAAGTTTTGTTTTTCTTTAATAGACTCTGTTAGATCTTTTATTTCTTCTTCAGCATCCTTTTTTGAAGTCTCAAAATTTGTTATACTTGATTTCTTTCTTTCAATTCCCTCTTCAAAGTTTTGTATATCTTGCGATAATTTATCTTTCATTTCGTCAATTGAGCCACTACTTTCATCAAATGATGAAATTGATACTTTAAGGTTTGCAATATCTTCATGTAAATTACTTACCATTTCGGATTTTTCTTTATTAAATCTTGAATACTCATCAACAATTTCTTGATTTTCGTTTATTTTTTTCTCAAGTTCTTCTACCTTTTTGTTATTTTCTTCAATATTTTCTCTTAAAGTTTCATTTTGCTCCTTTAAACTATCAATAGCTAATTTTGCGTTTTCTTTTGCAAGCAATACCTTCTTTTCTTCTCTTTCAATATTTAATAATTTTTCCTTAAGTGTTGCTATCTCTATTTGGTATGAAGATTTTTCTTCTACAATTTTGTTGTTTTCTTTTTTAGCTTCTTCTATTTGAATATTTAGTTCCCTTACGCCGTTATTTAAAGAGCTGTATTCTTTTTCTTTATTTGAAATTATCTCCTTTAATTTTTCAATTTTTTCTTTTCTACCAAGAAGTCCTGCTGAA
>FR891263.1:27739-32088 GCA_000433755.1 Clostridium sp. CAG:465
TCTACCAAGAAGTCCTGCTGAACTATGTGAGTTCTTACCACCAGTTATGCTTCCTGTAGCTGAGAAAAGTTCACCTGTAAGAGTTACAATTCTTGCCATATTCTTTAATTTTTTTGACATTAAGATTGCATTATCAACAGTATCTACAACAATAGTTGAACCTAAACTTAAAAGTATTACATCTTTAAATTTAGAATCATATTTTACTATTTCTGATGCCATTCCTATATATCCATCCAATTTTCTTGCTTTATCTTTTATACTGTTATCTACCTTTTTAATAGTATTAATAGGAAGAAAAGTAACACGACCAAGAGAATTTTCCTTTAAGTATGAAATAATTTTCTTTGCTGTTTGTTCGTCATTTACAACAACATTTTGCATATATCCACCAAGTGCTATTTCCACTGCATATTCATACTTTTCCTCTGTGGATATCAATGATGCAACTGTACCATATACATTTTGCATGTTGTTTTTCTTTGCATACAAAAGTGATTCTTTTACACTTTTGTAATATCCTTCATTTTCGTTTTCAAGGTTCGTAAGATAATTATATTTTGATTTTAAAGTCATAACTTCTTGATTTAATTTTCTTTCATTAGATAGTATTTCATTATATTTTTCATCCAATATTTTTTTATCTTCGTTATATTTATTTTCTTTTTCAAGAATTTCATTTAGTGAAGTATTTTTACTATTTAAATTAGATGTAAGCTCCTCTTTAGTAGTTGTTACACTATCATTTGCAGTTATATTTTTATCAAGAATTTTTTCCTTTTCTTCTATTTGAGAATTATTTGCTTCAATTGTAGCCTCAATACTACTTGAATTCATTTTTAGCTCATAAGCTTCTTCTCTTTTTAAATCTATTTCGTCCTTAATAGCTGTAATTTGCTCTGCTCTTTCATCTAGAGTTGACATCACATTTTCTAATTCTTCCTGCTTTAATGATAATTCATTTTCAAATTTTTTCTTGTTTTCCTCAAGAGATTCTTTTTTCTTAAGTCTTTTTTCAATATCTTCTTTCAATAAATTTATTTTTTCAAAGTCTTCTTTTATTTCAACATTTAGTCTTTCAATATTTTCATTAGCATTTTCAATACTAGCTCTGCTTATTTCAATTTTTGATGAAAGTTTTTGATTTTCACTTTCTGTTTCATAAAATTTACTTTGAGTTTCTTCTATTTTCAAAGTAACTTCTGCTAGTCTTTCTTTAAGGTTCATTTTAGATTTTTCAAGTTCCGCTGATATTGCTTCTTCTTTTGATATATCATTTGTAAATGTCTCAATCACATCATCTATTTTGCATAAAGCTTCTGCATTTTGATTTAAACTTTGTATAAATATCCTAACATCTAATACTTTTAACTTATCTTTAAGTTCTAAATATTTTTTTGCAACTTCACATTTTTTTTCAAGAGGTTCTAAGTTGTTTTCTATTTCTACTATAACATCATTTACCCTTGCAAGCGTACTATCAGTATTGGCTAATTTTTTTACAGCTTCATCTTTTCTAGTTTTGTATTTTACAATTCCGGATGCCTCTTCAAATATATGACGCCTTTCTTCTGATTTTGTTGATAATATTTCATCAATTTTTCCCTGAGATATTATACTATATCCATCTTTTCCAACACCTGTGTCCATAAAAAGTTCCTGAATGTCTTTAAGTCTACATTCAGCCCCATTTAAAAGATAATTACTCTCTCCACTTCTATATACTCTTCTTGTTACAACAACTTCTTTAAATTCAACCGGAAGTGATTCATCACTGTTATCAAGATATAACGAAACTTCAGCAAATCCAACTTTTTTTCTTGCCTGAGTACCTGCAAAGATAACATCTTCCATTTTTTGACCTCTTAAATTTTTTACACTTTGTTCACCAAGTACCCATCTTACAGCATCAGATATATTACTTTTTCCACTTCCATTTGGTCCAACAATAGTAGTAACCCCATCTAATACTATAATTTCAGTTTTATCTGCAAAAGATTTAAATCCCTGTAATTCTAATTTTTTAAGCCTCATATATTTCTCCCCTTTTTCTAGTTGATTATATAACAAAAAGCTACATTTTTCAAGCATTTGTAGCAAAAAAAGGCAGATAGCTTTGCTATCTACCTTATATTATTTACATCATTCCATATTTTCTAGCACTTGATTTAAAATCTTGATTACATAGCTTGCTCCATAATTTATATTCTTGCATATCAGATGTAATTATTTCAATATGATATACTTTACTGTCAAGTTTAATTATTCTTGCAATATCAAATTCAACATAATCAACATTTTTAAATACATCAGATATAATTGAAACATAAGATTGTCCAACTTTATATGAAATTTTAGCATTTCTATCTGTATATTTTTTCCCATTTTTTACATCAACTAATTCAATGTTAACTTCTCTTACTTTGTACAATGCTCCATCAATTTCTTCAGTTTTTGAATTATCAGATAATTCAAAGAAATTAGGGATCATTTTTGATATATAATTTGGAATTTTAAGTAAGTCTTGATTCTTAGCAGTTTTTGTTTTTGATGGAAGTTCATATATAAAATTAGAAATATTATTTAAATTTAATTTTTTTACTTTAACAAGCTCATCGTCTTTTATTTTCTCTCTAATTTCTTTTTTAGATTCTTTTTTTGCCTCATCTAAATCTAATGCTAAGTCAGCTTTAGAAAATAACATATCTGCAATATCTAGTGTATCATTCTCATCAAAATCGGAATCTACATTGCTATCACCATTTATATCTTCCTCAGCTTTCAAACCATCTTCAAAAATTTCATTTACTTCTTCTCTTTTTTCATCATTTTTTTCTTTATTTGCTTTTTTTGGAATTGTTTTTTCAGCTAAAATTTGTTCATCATCAACACCTGATATATCTATGTCGTCTAATCCCAAATCATCTTCATCTATATCTATTTTTGGAATTTCTATATTTGATACATATATATCTTCAATCTCATTTTTACTCATTTGCTTTTTCTCAGGTTTAATAGTTGGTTCTTTTCCAAGTAATTCTGAAATACTTTTTACATTGTGAACATATTGTTTTGTTGTAAATATTTCTTTATTTTCTTGAAGTACATCTACCATGTCACGAGTAAGCTTATTAAATTTTCCTTCTTCATCTTCAACTATCTTAGTTATACTTTTTACAACATTTTTGTATTCTTTTTTATCATCTGTATCAGAAAGATCATAAGTTGTTTCTAAATAAAATGATAGATTGTTAATCAAACCTCCCTCAGAAAAGTTTGATGATAAATTGTATATTACAGCTTCATCTTTATATTCAAATATACACATACTACTATCAAATTCTATTAGCTCATTATTGTTATATACATATACATCTTTAGTATACTTTAGCAATGTGTCCAACATTACTTTTGTCGTATTTTTTTTATCAATACCTATTACTATATATTTTTTAGCATCTGAATCTATGAAGTTATCTTCTAATATGTTAAACCCGCCTTCTTTAAAGTTTCCGCTAAATATGTATACCTTTTTGGGATTCTTCTCAAAGCCCTCTTCTATCTTAGATGACACTGTATTATTATTATTTAATTGAAAAAACATTTTTGAATTCATATATATACCCCTTCTTTTATACTAAATACTGTATATAATGATATACTAAAATTAAAAAATTGTAAATAGAAATTAAAAAATTATATAAAAAAGAATGAGTAATAAATTTACTCATCCCATAGTAATAATAAAAATTATTCTATAAACTATATACAGTACCACAAGGAATGTTACCTTATAAAGTACTTACTATTATATTATGGAAAAAAACTATTTTAATACATTATACCAACGATATTTGTTTTATAATATCCTCCCTAAAATTGTCTAAAACAATAATTAAATTTATATTATAATCAGCTATAAAGTAAAGATCAGCTGTTGTTAAAATGTATGTATAATTATATACTATTTGATTGCATAAGTTTAAAATTAAATTATATAATCTAGACTTATTAAATTCATCTGTAATGTTATAATCTAAAGCAATTTTATCAGATTTTATTTTTACTTCTTTATAATAGTTATATGAACTAGGTAATCTTTTTCTTACTTTTTTTTTCAACATTTTCATCACCTAGTCATATTATAACATTATTTTTTGAATTAAATATTTTTTCGACAAAAGTAGTTAGTTTACATCATTTTTTTTGCAATTTTTAGTATTCATAGCTTGATTTGAGCAAAAGTGACTTCGTCACTCCACCACTAACTACTTCTGTAGTTAGTGGTATTTTTAAAGATGTTGCATTTAAGTTTCCACCTATCTCTAGGCCACTCTTTTCTTTAAAGG
>FR891264.1 GCA_000433755.1 Clostridium sp. CAG:465
TTTACAAAACTAACTCAAAAAAGAGGTATATCGCTAATAGTGTTGATTGTTACAATAATAGTGATAATAATACTTGCAGCAGCAGTTATTTTAACAATAACAAAAAATAACCCAGTATCAAGTGCAAAAGAGGCAACATTTAAGGAGGATATGTCAAATATACAAGATGAATTATCAATGTATCTATCAAAAAAATATACAGATAATCCAACAAGCTTTTGATAATCCATTAAGTTTTGAAAAATCAAACGTTAATTTATCAGGAGATGGTATGGTAACAGAGTTACCTAGTACAAAGAAATATAAAGAAAAAGTGTCAGTAATAAAAGGAAAATTAGCATGGAATGGAGAAACTGAGAATAATTTAAGTTTTGATAAATCAAGTGTAAATCTATCAGGAGATAGCATGGTAACAGAATTACCAAGTACAAAGAAGTATAAAGATAAGGTATCAGTAATAAAAGGAAAATTAGTATGGGCAGGAGAAACTGAAAATAATACAGAGTATAAATGGTTTTCAGAAGTAACAGGAAATACATCAAATAGTGAAACAGTAAAGGAAGAATGGCAAGATACAATTGCTAGTGTAAATGATGGGGTACCAATTCCAAAAGGATTTACATATAAAGAGGGAACAAAAGATACAGGCCTTGTAATACAAGATGAAAAAGGTAATGAATTTGTATGGGTACCTGCAACTGAGAGTACATATGGAAAAGATACAAGTTTTCCTGATATAAAACCAACAGGTGATGATACTTTACCAAAAGGTATAACAGATGAAACAGCAGATGTAGTAAAATATGGAGGATT
>FR891265.1:0-10476 GCA_000433755.1 Clostridium sp. CAG:465
AAAAAAGTTTTTTATCTAGAAATAGAACTATATATAAAAATAAAAACTTACGAACTTTTAAGTCCGTAAGTTAATTTCAAATGGAGCCTTAACTTTTCTTATATTCGAAAAACTATACTCCCAAGATTGATTAAATCAACTACAAATTAATTATAGCAGATATTATGATAATTTCAAGTAGAAATATAGCTATTTTCTATAAATTTTGATATAATTTAATAGATTGAATTATAGTCAAATTGGAGGTGAAATCAAAATGCGAATAGGTATTGATATAGATGGAGTGTTAACTGACATTGAACAATGGCAATTAGATGTGGGAGGAAAATTTTTTTCAAAATTTAATAAAAGTGTTTTAAATAAAGATGGTTATGAAATAACAAAAATATTCAATGTTTCAGATGAGTTAGATAGTCAATTTTGGAATGAATACTTATATGACTATGTAACAAAAGAACCATCAAGAAAATATGCAAGTGAAGTCATTAAAAAATTAAAAGATGATGGTAATGAAATCTATATAGTAACGGCAAGATATTTAACTGATAGAAACAATGAAGATGGAGAGAAAATGAGAAAAATAGTAGTTAATTGGCTTGCAGAACAAAAGATTGATTATGATGAAATAATTTTTAGTCCAGAAGATAAAAAGGAAAATTGTAAAAAATATAATATAGATATTATGATAGAGGATAAAGTAGATAATATCAATAAAATATCAAGTATAATACCTGTAATATGTTTTCACGCAGGATATAACAATGAGTGCAAAGGCAAAAATATTTATAGAGTTTATAATTGGTATGATATATATAATTTAATAAACGGTGGTAAGATATGTAAAACAAAGTAGTTTTAATTGATTATGAAGAAAAATATGCAGATATAATAAATGAAATTGAAGAACAACAATGGGGAAAATGGTGCGCAGGAGATATTCGTGATAAAATAGGAGAATATACTCATATAAAATTAGCAAAAATAGAAAATGATATAGTAGGTATAGGATACGGTAAAAGGGTAGGAGATGCTTTTTATATTCAAGTTATTGTAATAAGATTGCAATATCAACATAATCATATTGGGTCAATGTTTATGGATTATTTTATAGATTATTCAAAATCACTTCAATTAGCAAATATTGTTTGCGAGGGAGTATTAGTAAATAATAAAATGAATATTGAAAATATAATGAAAAAATATGATTTCAAAGAAGTTATTAGAATTAAAGAGTATTGGGGTTATAAATTTCCTAATGATTGGTGCAAAGAATGTGGGTGTAAACCTTGTAAATGTACAAATGTAATATTTGTTAAGGAGATTAAATAAAATGACTACTAAAAAAGATTATATAAATTTAATAAGATGGAGTTGTATAAGTGATTCCTTTACGAATTTTTACTTTATAAAAATTATAGTAATATATCTTCTATCACAAAATGTAATTCCTTGGGTTGTAGTTTCTATACCAATAGTTTTATAATTTTCAAAACTAATTTCAAGGGGAGTTAAACCTATAGCAAAATTTGAGTTAAAAGTAGATTATAAAAAATATCATATATTTCATTTGATAGCATTTCTTTGCCTGGGAATAATAATTTCTCAATGTAGAAATGTCTATACAATATATTTATTTACTTTAATATCTGGAACCTTATCTGGAATAAAATATTCATCAAGAACAAAAATGAATACTCAAAATAAAGAGTATGAACCATACTGTTTTATTGAAGAAGAAAGATCACAAGTTATTGGGGGAACATTAGGACTTTTAGCAAGTCAGTTTATTTATGATATAAGTCCTAGAATATATATAATGGGTTTTTCCTAGTTGATTTAATCTATTAACGTCACTTGGTGCGTCGACTTTACCTTTTGGAGCAGTTAAGCAACAGCTTACGAACTACAACACTCTTTTTCAAAAAAAGATTATATAAAAATTTATATGAAATTGGGGATAGAATTATAAATAGAAGAAAAAATCAAAAAAGTAAGGAGGTCAACAAGGACACAAAGGAAATAATTTAGAAAAAGAAGATTTAGAAAAAATATAAAAAAAGAAAATATAAAAATAAATAAACCAATAGAAATAAATAAAAAGTCTAGAACCATACTATAGAAATTTTTTTGGTTTTATAGTAAAATACAATGGGTGATGAAATGAAAGTAAAAATTCTAGGTACAGGTTCCATCTATTCAAAATCAAATTGTGCTAGTTTGATAATTGAGAATAATATTTTAATAGATATTGGACCGGGAACAATCAAACAATTAATTAAAGAAAATTACGATTTAAAAGAAATAGATACAATTTTATTAACACATTTACATTCAGACCATATTTTAGATTTTCCTACATTTATTGTTAATATTGAAGTTTTGGGAATAAAACATAAAATTGATATTTATGCACCCAAAACTACAAAAGAAAAACTATTAACATTTATTAGATTAATGTATGGAGATTATTTTGACGAATTTGTTGATAAATATTTAAATTTTATTGAAATATTTGATGATTTTGAAATTGAAAATCATAATATAAAAGTTAAGGAAGTAGCACATAAGGAGATTGAAGCATACGGTTTTATAATTAATTCTAAATTAGGTGTAACTGGTGATAGTTCTTTATGTGATAATATAAAATTTATTTCAAAAAATTGTGATATTATGATATGTGATTGTTCACGAGAAATTGGTGATAAGTATCACATGGGAATTGATAATATAAAGGAATTACTATTGTACAACAAAAATTTGAAAATTATTCCAACCCATTTTAGAGATAATACTAGAGAAGAGTTAAAATTAATGAATTTAAAAAATATATTTATTGTTAATGATGGATATGAGTTTGAATTGGAGGATTAGTTATATGACAATGGGGATGGAGTTTTTTGACAACATAAAAAAATGAGATGATAGATAAATTTCGACAAATATTTTAAAATAATGTGGTATAATTTATATCAGTATTTATGACTTTTTACTCAATGAAAATAGTCTAAAAGAGGCTTAATAAATTTTAAATATACTATATTAAATTGTAAATTATTGAAATCAGTATTTATACTAACCTAAAAATGCGTCACCAGTGGTGACGCATTACGTATTTAAACTCCCTATGTGGGAGTACAAATTTCAAATGGAGCGGTTAAGCAACAGCTTACGAACCATAACACTCTCTTTCTAAAAACATTATATATGAATTCTTATTAAATTTCAATGGTAGTATGGAAAATTTTGTTATTCTATAGTATAATTTTGTTATGTAATAGATTCTTTATTGAGAGGTGATTATAAATGTTTGTTAATTATGCACATAGAGGTGCTTCTGCATACTCACCTGAAAATACAATGATATCATTTAGAAAAGCATTACAATTAGGTGCAAATGGAATTGAATTAGATTTACAACGAACAAAAGATGAAAAAATTGTCATTTTTCATGATAAAAATATTGATAAGAAATCCAATGGAAAAGGTAAAATTAGTGATTATACATATAAAGAATTATTAGATTTTGATTTTGGAAGTTGGTTTGATATAAAATATAAAGATGAAAGAATTGTTTTATTTGAAAATTTTGCCAAAGAATTTTTATCAAAAAATTTAACTTTTGCTATAGAATTAAAACAAGAAGGAATAGAAAAGGATGTCTTAGATATTATAAAAAAATATGCTACGTACGATGATATTTATATAACATCTTTTAATTTTAATGCTCTTAATAATGTTAGGGCGATAGATTCAAATATAAAATTGTCTTGGTTAATCGAAGATAGAATAAACATTGATAATATAAGTAAATTACTAGAAATTAATGGTATTCAAATATGTCCTAATGCAGAAGATGTTACAATAGAAGATATAAAATTAGCAAATAAAAGTGGAGTTAGAGTAAGACTTTGGGGAGTTTCTAATGAAGATATAATGAGGAAAGCTTTTAATTTTAATATAGACGGAATGACTGTTAATTTTCCAGATAAACTTAAGGAATTAATGGAGGAAAAATATAATGGATGTAAATTTTAATGATGAAATTATTTACGAAACTAAAAATTTTATAGTATGTATACCTAAAATGCCACATATTCCAAGAAAAGATGGTGGGCATATTTGGATAAGAGCTAAAAAAAATAAATTTTGTAGTAGATTAGATTTAAATCCTAAAGAAGCAACAGAAGTGATGAGACTAACAATGTTAATTAGCGAAGCAATGATAAACGGAATGAAAAATAGGAATATTAGTATTGAAAAAATAAACTATCAAGAAAATGGTAATTGGGCATATCGTAAAGGAAAAAATCCAGTTTTCCATATACATTTATATGGAAGAACAATAAATTCAAAAACTCAAACTTTTGGAGAAGCGCTAGTATTTCCAAACAAAGATACAGGTTTTTATGATAAATTTGAATCATTTAATTTTGACGATATAAGGGAGATAAAAAAGCAAATTTCAGTATTAGAAAATACTGAAAAGTATAATCCTAAAAATTGGAATTTAAAATAGTTTATTGAAAGGATAATATTATGAATATTTATGTTATAAGACATGGTAGAACAAATAATAATGATTTAGGACTATTTAATGGAAGAAATGATGAAGATATAAATGATATAGGAATAGAACAAGCAAAAAAAGTAAGAGATACTTTAAGAAAAATTAATATAGATTTGATTATATGTTCTCCTATGAAAAGAACAAAACATACAGCAAATATTATAAACATAAACAACATCCCTATAATTTACGATAACAGATTGATAGAAAGAGATACTGGTGATATAACATTAATGCCCTATGAAATAATTGATAGAGAAGAATATTGGAATTATTATTCTACTAAATATAAAAATGTAGAAACAGTAGATAATTTGTTAAAAAGAGTTTATTCTTGTATTAATGATATAATTAAAAATTATAATAATAAAAATATTTTAATAGTTACGCATAATGGTGTAGCAAGAGCAATATATGCGTATTTTAATGGTATTCCAAAAGATGGCAAGATTTGGAAAATTGGAACACAAAAAAATTGTGAAATTAGAAAATATAATATAAAATAAAAGGGCCTGGGAATTCCCATAGTAGAATTTATGCGGGAGTATAAATTCAGTGCTGGCTAGACAAGGACATTATTCCCAAAATAAGGAAAATATAAAAAGAGGATTAAATTATTTTGATAATTTTGTCCTCTTTTTCAGTTAGTTTTATATAAAATAAAAACTTACGAACAATTAAGTCCGTAAGCTATATTCAAATGGAGTCGTTGGCGTAGTTATCTACAACTTTTTTCGGCTCTCGTGACGATTGATACAAATATCAATCAATTTATTAAAGTATATCATAATTTTTATAAATTGCAACAAAATTATAGCGATATTTATGAAAAAGTTTAAGAAATAATAATTATATACATAATTATTGCTTTTTTAAACTTTTTTTATTTTCCTTTTCAAGTTGTTTTAAACTCTTTTTAGGTGTTGGCAAATCTTCTGGCATAGTTCCACCATTTTTAGCAATTACCTCTCTTATGTTTTTTCCAATATTATGATGAGTTTCATTAGCTTCTTTTTCTGTTTGTATATTATCTTTCTTTAATTTTTGCTCAGTTTGTGAAATTCTAAATAAATTAGCAATTAGTTCATCACTTCCCATATTATCTAAAATATCTTCTCTATATCTTAACCCTTTTCGTTTTGCAATATCATCAGCTGTTTCTCCATTATATAAACCTTTATAGCCTGAATTGTGAAATCTATCAAAATTTTTAACTCCAGCTTTTTTAGCAGTTTGATTAAGTGAATAATTTCCTTTTTTAGTTAAATTTCTTTGATAAAATCTTTTTTCATCTTCTGTTAATGAACTATATTCTTTTTCAGTTATTTCCTGTTTTCTTGTTTGTACTGCAAAGTATGTTTGTGCTAAAGCAATTACTTTTTTCCTACTATCTCCATTTTGTGCTATTAAATAACAAGCATAACGAGTTAATTTATAATCCTTTTGCTCCCTTTGTGCATCAGAACCTATTTGCACCATTTTACCGACGTCGGCAAAATGGTCAAAAACTGATATATCACTATTTTCACAAGACTTTATAGCTTTAGAAATGACTTTTTTAAAATTGCTCCATTTACTATAATTAAGACAAGTCATAAGTTCTCTAGCATACCAAAATTCAATTCCATTTTCATCGATATGTTTTATATCTTCAAAAGTTTTGTTATTATAATCTTCATTCTCTTTTAATTTATTTATCTCGAATCATCTCCATTTCCTATACTATTTTACAATAATATTAAAAAGTTGACAATATATTTACGAAAATTTGTTTTAATCTTTATATAGATTTTTATTATTTTTAATATAAGATTTTAAATATATAGTTCTAACAAGCCTATCAACGGTGCAAACTAATCCTAAGCCAACAAGTCCAATATTAAAATATTTTATTAGACAAAGTAATGGTATTCTTATACATATACCACCAATAAATGAAGTTAATCTAATAGCTTTTGTATCTTTATTAGCAGATAAATATGCTAAATAGTTATTATTAAGTATATACGTAAAAAATTCAGTTGAATATAAATAAACATATATACCACATTCGCTCCAAGGAACACTTCTTCCTAAAAAATACCAAGCTGGATATGGAATAATAATAAAAAATATTAGTGAAAATATTAAAGAGTAAATTGTAATTTTATTTACTTTTGTTAATAGGTTATTTTCTTCATTTTCTATAGAATTTGCATAAGAAACTAAAAGCCCTGTATAGTATCCTTCTGCTAATTGTAATAATACTTGTACAACAGCAGAACATACACATACTATAACATAAACATTGGTGCCGAAAGAACTTGATATGCTCTCAAGAAAAATGTATGCAAATTTTTGAATTGCTTTATTAAATAATAAATCTTTAGCATGATTAATTATATCTTTTATATATACCATTTTTATTTTTCTATATTTATATTTCGAAAATATAAATAATAAAATCGTATTTATAAGTGTAGATATGATTGTAGCTACATATATTCCAACTTCATTAAATCCTAATTTAATACTTATTATATCTCCAAGAATATTAAATAATGAAGATATAACTGTTGCAATTAGTACAAGATTTGTTTTCCCTTTTACCTTTAAATCATTTTTTGGAATATAACTTATTGCTAAAATTGGTAACTGAATTGCTTTTAATTTTAATAAACATGTTAAAATATTTCTGGCGTCATTTTCTAAAGTATAAATATAAGTTAGTTTATTAGCAAATATAAATATTATCAAAGATATAATCATACTACTAAAAATTTGTAAAAAAATAGCTACAGTATTAATGCTATTATTATTTTTTCTATCTCTTGATAGTACAATACTATGTGATTGTGATATACATTCTTGTATTGTATTGATTGCAGAGTCCAAGCTTATAAGTGAAGCAAATACTACAATTGCAGTTGTACCAATAGAATTAGATAATGATCTGTCAATTGTTATTAGTATTATATTTGTAAATTCTACTATTATATATGGTAATACAAATAAAAGTACTGACATTACACTTTTATTACTTATTTTTTGTTTCATGTGTTTCTCCTTATTAGATTAGATTTAATTTAAACTGACAAAATTATACTATATTTTACATTTTTTAGCCACATATTTTATAAAAAATATAGAAGATACTAAGAGAATATCGAAAAAAGTGTGTAAACTAGAAAATATAAATCGACTATGATATAATTAGAAAAATCATAGTCGGTTTTTCTGCATATGAAGGGAGATAGAAAAAATGGCAAAACGTGAAAAAATATCAGAAGAGAGAAGGAATTTTTTAAAAGAATTCATTAATCAAAATAATATAACAAGTGCTAAAGATATTGAAGAAGCTTTAAAGGATATGTTTAAGGATAAATATATAAATTTTACTTGCACATTGACAATTTAATATAATACGTATATAATGAAGTAAAAACAGACACTATAAATTTAATTATAGTATCTGAAAATCATAGTTGATTTTTAGTTTACACAAAATATCCGATATACTCTAGTAATTTTCTTTTAGTTTCCTCTGTTTCTTTAATATCATAATATTCTTCTGCTTTATTTTTTGAATCATAAACTCTTGAGCCAAAATACTCATCAGCAATAAAATACCTTTTCATTTTTTTATCAATTCTCCTTTTTATTATAATTAATTACATGCTTTAGTTCTTTTATTAAGTTTTTCATTTAATTCCCATAAAGCTGTCTTATTACTATCATACTTTAGTTTTTTTAATGCTTCATCATATTCTACCCATTTGTATTCTTTGTGCTCATTTGAAAGTTGGATATTACCATCCTCGTCTTTTATTTCTATAGCGTATGAGTATTCTGGTACAACATATACATTTGGCCCCCAAGTATATTCTCCCGTTATATTTAATACTGGAATAGTAGTTTTAGAATCTAATTGTTCTATTTTTCTTTTTTCGACAATTAATGATGTTTCTTCCTTTATTTCCCTAATCACCGTTTCAAGAGGCTTCTCATTATTTTCTCCACCTCCTGATATAAATTGCCATATAGAGTGTGAATTTCTATAAAATATACCATATAGGATTCTATTATTTTCTCTTTTATATAGGATTGTTAAAATTTGATATGGTGCTCTCATAAGATATTCCCTCCTAGCTCTTTTATTGTAATGATTTAAGTATACCACATTTTCTATTAAAATTCTAGTTATTTTCACTACTTGCATAATTATTTATTTTTAGTAAATTGAAAAAGTAAATTATATTTAATTTAACTAGAATAAATTTAAATTATACATTAACAGATATTGTAAGATTAAAATATAATGGTATAATTTAATTGTAGATACTTCTTAAGAAAGAAGGTAAAATATGAATTTTAATGGTAAACATCTTTCTTTAGAAGATAGAAAAATTATTGAACAAAATATTTGCAAAGGATTAAGAAATTTTGAAACTGCAAAAGAACTTAATAAAAGTCAATCAACAATAGGTAAAGAAATTAGAAACAACAGAAAACGTAGATATTCAATTAGAGAAGATGCTCCATGGATGTGTAAACATTTTAATGAATGTAAAATTTGTACAAGCAGATGCAGTGACTTTGAAGAAATACCATGTTTTAGAAGAGACAGATTTATTGGTGCTTGTAATTGTTGACCAGATATAAAACATTGTAAAAAAGCAAAATATTTTTATTATGCAAATGTAGTGCAAAAAAATTATGAATACACTTTAAAAGATTCTCGAGAATGTGTTAATTTAAACACAACAGAACTTTATGAATTAGCACACATTATATGTCCTTTAATCAAACAAGGACAGTCAATTTACACAATTTTACAAAATCATAAGGAAATTACACAATGTGAGAAAACAATTTATACATACATTGAAATGGGATTATTTCAAGATTGGGGTGTTACCAATCTTGAATTAAGAAGAAAAGTAACAAGAAAATTAAGAAAAAAGAAACTTAAGAAAAGAGCAGAACCAGCAGATTATACAGGAAGGAAATACGATGATTACTTAGAATTTATTAAAAATAACACTTGTTCTGCCACGACAGAAATGGATACAGTTTATAACCAACAAGATGGTCCATATATTCAAACATTTATATTTGAAAACACTGGCTTTATGATTGGACTATTAAAACAGAAGAAAACTGCTGAGGAAATGGCTGATTCTCTTAACTTTTTTCAAGATATTTTGCCAGATGATATGTATCAAAAATTATTTGGTTTATTACTTACAGACAGAGGTTCAGAATTTGCAAAGCCACAACTTTTTGAAATAAATCATGAAACAGGAGAAATTAGAGGGAACATATTTTATTGTGATGCTCAAATGCCAAGCCAAAAGCCACATGTAGAAAATAACCATGAGTTTATTAGAGATATTATTTCAAAAAAACGAAATATAAAAGGCTTAACACAAGATATGCTTGATATAATGTTTTCACATATTAATTCTGTACCACGTAAATCACTTGGTGGAAGGACTCCATACGAAACTTTTGAGTTCTTTTATGGCAAAGAAATACTTGATAAATTAAATATACAAAAGATAGAAAAAGATAAGGTCACACTACAACCTTACCTTCTAAAAATTAATTAAATCTCAACACAAGAAGTATCTACACTAACTGCATAATGTCACTGTTGTGACAACTAATAAGTGAATAGAAATAAATCTTACACGAAAAAAATTTTATTGAAATTCACTTGCTTAAGTGCGCCTTTTTTTCTTGTCTGTAACTTCATTTTACACAAAATTCAAGAAAAAAAGCAATCCCTTTTTACCAAATTTTTGCTTTTAAATAGCATTTAATTAGTAAATAGAAATTACTTTTTCTAAATATAATTTACTTTTTCAATTGACCTTCAGATTGATTTAATCATCAACGTCACATTGGTGAGACGATTTTATCTTATG
>FR891265.1:10526-11609 GCA_000433755.1 Clostridium sp. CAG:465
TTATGGAGCCTTAACTATACACGTATGCGAAATTAAAGCTATAAGATTTGATTAAATCTCTCTGATAAATTCATTATATCATTTTATTAGATATTTTCAAGGGAGTATGGAAAAAAATTAATATTTATTGTATAATAAAAAAGAAATTTATCGGAAAGTAGGCTAATTAAATATGTGGATTTTTTTATGTTTATTGTCGGCTGTAACATCAGGATTAGCATCTATCATTATGAAGAAATGTTCTAAAAATAATAATGCTAAATCAATTGCGGTAATAGGGCTGGCAACAAGTAATATTTTATATATAATAGTATCTATTTTATTTACAGATGTTTTAACAAATTTTAGTATTAAAAATTTTCTTCAAATTGCACCATTAACAATATGCCAAATGATAGGTTATATATGTGGTATATTATCAGTAAAATATGCTAGTGTTTCTACTGTTATACCAATTAGAAAATGTAATACAATAGTTACATTAGTTTTAGGAATATTAATTTTAAATGAATCTATACCGATTTTAAAATTAATATTATCATTAATTCTCGTAGCTTTAACTATATTAATTGTTAAAGAAGATAAAATTACTGAGGATAAAGATAGTAAAAAGGGAATTGTATTTGCATGGCTTTTTGTTCTTTTTAACGGAGTATCATCAATGTTAAATAAATACTATATAATCACTTTTGGGAATCCTCTAGTTGTAACTTTTTACTATAGTTTATTTGGGCTTTCTATAGTAGTGTTGTATTGTTTTTTTACTAAAAGTTGGAAGTGCTACAATTTAAAAAATATAAATAAATCGTATATGTTATTTACTTATATTTTATTTGACTTTGTATCAAATTTAAGTTATAGATTTTGTTTAGTAGATGGTCAAGTCTCATTGGCACAACCAATACATTCTAGTTCTATAATTATTACTATTATAGGATCATATTTTATATTAAAAGAAAAAATATCTAAAAGGAAATGGTTAATGATTGCTGGTGTAATTATATGTGTAATGCTGTTATCCATTTGATATAAAACAAGACAATGCTAGTTGGCATTGTCTTTATCATTAGGTATATATTTTTT
>FR891266.1 GCA_000433755.1 Clostridium sp. CAG:465
TTTACCTTATGGAGCTATTAGGGAGAATCGAACTCCCGACCTACAGGTTACGAATCTGTTGCTCTACCAACTGAGCTATAATAGCATATATATTGTTATTATAGAATATATACTTAAAAAATTCAATAAATACATGGAAAAAATAATAAAATTATTAAAAAATGTTGACAATTAGAGTTAAAAAAGTTATAATGTATATGTTAACTTTTGCTTATTTTATATGCGTAAAGTGAGTAAAAATTTTGTAATAGGAGGAATGAATAGTGGCTAAAGATGATGTTATTGAAGTTGATGGAATAGTTACAGATGCTTTACCTAATGCTAACTTTAAGGTTAAACTTGAAAATGGTCATGAGGTTTTGGCTCATATTTCTGGAAAACTAAGAATGCATTACATTAAAATCTTACCTGGAGATAAAGTTAAGCTTGAACTTTCAACATATGACTTAACTAAAGGTAGAATAACTTGGAGAGGAAAATAATCCTATTATATTAAAATCATGCAATAAGCATAAAACTAGAGCGGCTGTAAAAGGCATGGCCTTAAATGTCTTTTATTTTAGTTTCATGTTTATTATATAACTTACTTTTGTTAAATTTATTAACAAGTATTTTAAGGAGGAATTAAAATGAAAGTAAGACCATCAGTAAAAAAGATTTGTGAGAAGTGCAAAGTGATTAGAAGAAATGGCGTAGTTAGAGTTATTTGTGAAAATCCAAAGCACAAACAAAGACAAGGTTAATGTGGGGGTGTAAGAGTAAATGGCACGTATAGCTGGAGTAGATTTACCAAAACAAAAAGTAGCAGAAATAGGACTAACATCTATATATGGAATTGGTCGTTCTGCATCAAGAAAAATACTTGCAGAAGCAGGTATTGAACCAACAAAAAGAGTTAAAGATTTTACAGAAGAAGATGAAGCAAAAATAAGAGAAATAATCGAGAGAGATTATACAGTAGAAGGAGATCTTCGTAAAGAAGTATCTTTAAACATCAAAAGATTAATGGAAATTAATTGCTATAGAGGACAAAGACATAAAAGAAGACTTCCTGTAAGAGGTCAAAGAACAAAAACTAATGCTAGAACTAGAAAAGGTCCTAGAAAAACAATAGCAGGAAAGAAAGGAGTATAGTTAGAAATGGCAGATAAAAGAAAATCAGTTTCAAAGAAAAAAGTAAAAAAGAATATTTCAACTGGTGCAGCTCACATACAATCTTCATTTAACAATACAATTGTTACAATGACTGATTCTCAAGGTAACGTTATATCTTGGGCAAGTGCTGGTGGACTTGGATTTAAAGGTTCAAGAAAAAATACTCCTTTTGCTGCAGGTCAAGCAGCTGAAACAGCAGCTAATGCAGCTAAAGAGCATGGATTAAAAAGTGTAGAAGTGTTTGTAAAAGGACCTGGTTCTGGAAGAGAAGCAGCTATAAGAGCACTTCAAACAGCTGGATTGGAAATAAACATGATAAAAGATGTTACTCCAATACCACATAATGGTTGTAGACCACCAAAGAGAAGAAGAGTATAGTGGGGGTGTAAATATAAAATGGCAAGATATACAGATGCAGTATGTAAAAAGTGCAGAAGAGAAGGTACAAAACTTTTCTTAAAAGGCACAAGATGTAATTCAAATAAATGTGCAATTGATAGAAGATCTTATGCTCCAGGACAACATGGTAAAAATAGAGTAAAATTATCAGAATATGGTCTTCAATTAAGAGCAAAACAAAGAGCTAAAGAATATTATGGGGTTTCAGAATCTCAATTTAGAAAATATTATGAAGAAGCTTTCAGACGTGAAGGAGTAACTTCAGATATCTTATTCGAACAATTAGAACTTAGACTTGATAATGTAGCATACAGAATGGGAATTGGTACTTCAAGAGCTGAAGCAAGACAACTAGTAGGATATAAAGTACTAGATGTTAATGGTAAGAAAGTAAACATCCCTTCATATATTTGTAAAGTAGGAGATGTTATCTCTTTAAGAGATGCTAAAAAAGATAATAAAACAGTAGTTTCTGTAATGGAAACTAATAAATTAAAAGCAGTACCAGCATGGTTAGAATTAAATAAAGATAGAACAGAGGCAAAAGTTTTAAGAAAACCAACTAGAGAAGATGTTGATCTTGAAGTTCAAGAAAGTCTAATCGTTGAGTTATACTCTAAGAACTAATTAAATCATTTAATTAAGTTATATATAATACGTGTAATCAGAGCGTATTAAAGGAGGAATTAAAATGGTTGAAATGCAAAGACCTGAAATAAAATGTGTTGAAGTTAACGCTGACACATATTATGCAAGATTTGAGGCACAGCCTCTTGAAAGAGGATTCGGAATTACACTTGGTAATTCACTAAGAAGAATTCTTCTTTCATCACTACCAGGGTATGCTATAAATACAATAAAAATTGCAGGAGTAACTCATGAATTTACAACAATACCAGGAGTTACAGAAGATGTTACAGATTTAATACTTAATTTAAAACAAGTATGTTTAAAATCTAGTGATGTGGACAAAAAAGATATCACTATAAAAGCTAAGGGACCATGTGAGGTTACAGCTGGAGATATTATAACTGATTCGACAATAGAAGTTGTAAACAAAGATTTACATATTGCTTATGTTGATGATGGAGCAGAATTAGATATTGAAATGACTGCTGTAAAAGGTAGAGGATATGTTGAAGGAAAAAGAGAAAAAGATTCAACAGATGCTATAAACGTTTTACCAATTGATTCAATATTTACACCTGTTAAAAAAGTTAATTTCCAAGTTGAAAAAACGAGAGTTGGTCAAGATCCAAATTATGATAAATTAATTATTGAAATTTGGACAAATGGTGTTATAGAACCATATGAAGCTTTAAGTATGGCTGCTAAAGTCTTAAATGAACATTTAGAAATGTTTATTGATTTATCTGAAATAGCTAAAAATATGTCAATTATGTCTCAAAAAGAATTATCTATGAAAGATAAAATTTTAGAAACATCAATTGAGGATTTAGAGTTCTCAGTAAGATCATATAACTGTCTAAAAAGAGCAGGTATACATACAGTTGCAGATATAGTAAATAAATCTGAACAAGATATGATAAAAGTTAGAAATCTAGGTAAAAAATCACTAGATGAAGTAATGAATAAAATTGCAGAACTTGGACTTGAATTTAAAAATAAGGACGAGTAATTAAAGGAGGATAAGCAAAATGCCAGGAACAAGAAAACTTTCAAGAGTAACTTCTCACAGAAGCGCCATGCTTAACAATTTAGTTTCATCTTTAATCCTTAATGGAAAAATAGAAACTACACTTGCTAAAGCAAAGGAAGTTAAACCTATTGCTGATAGCTTAGTAGATTTAGCAATAAAAGAAAAAGATAACTTTGAAGTTAAGGAAAAAACAGTATCTAGAGCAAAATTAGATAAAAATGGTAAAAAAGTAAAAGAAACTAAAACTTCTAAAAATGGAAAAAAATATGAGGTAATAGTAAGAGAAGTAGTTAAAGAAAATAAAAATGTTGATAAACCATCAAAACTTGCTGCTAGAAAAAAAATGTTTAGACATTTAAATAAAATAAGTGATTTCAATGGTAATACTGTTGATTTAACAGAAAAATTATTTAATGAAATTGCACCTAAATATGAAAAAGCAACAGGTGGTTATACAAGAATTGTTAAATTAGTTCCAAGAAAAGGTGACGGAGCTGAAATGGCAATAATAGAACTAATATAGTTATATTAAAATAGTGTAAAATGTTAAAGTTTTACACTATTTTTTATTTTATCTGTTGAAAAATGTTTTTGTTTTTGCTAATATATATGTATAACTTAATTGGAGGTAAATTATATGAAAAAAGGGAATTCACTAATTGCTGTTATAGTTACAGTTCTTGTAATGTTATTAATAATTGGAGGACTTGGATTTGCAGGAGTAAAACTTGGTGTTATTAAATTTGATTTTAATGCATTAAAATTTAGTAAGCCTAAAGTAGAAGAGGAAAATAAAGAAAATGTTGATATATATTCAAAAGAATATAATGTAGACGATTATGTAAGTGTTGCCAAAGATGACGAGAGTGGATTAAAGCTTGTTACATTTAAAAATGTAGAATCTGATGCAACAACTAAATTTTCCAGTAAACAAGATGAATTTAAAACTTTAAAAGTTGAAAGTGGAAATAAAAAAACAAATATAGTAAGAACAAATGCCCAAAAAGGTATTTTATCAGTATACACAAAGGAAATAGTAAAAAAAGCAGATACAGTTATTTCTGAAAATTCATATGCAGTAAATGTAAATATTGAAACTAAAGAAAATGTAAAAAATTCTGAGGTATTGGATTTATATGAAGTAAAAGTTGATAATGTATGTAAAGCTGTAGTAAATAAACTTGTTGAAGTATCTGCTGATTTGACTTATACAGATTCTACAGGTGCTATTGTAAATGCTTCAGATATAAAAAATAATACAAGTAAATATACAGAAATTATAAAAAATAACATTGAAAATTTAGTAATATATTCAAGAAAAGATAAAGTGTATGTAGATGTAAATCCTATAAGCTTATTAAAAATATTAGGATTAAATACATCAAATAGTTCAAAAATTGTTGATGTTACAAGCGTGGCAATTAATTAATTTATAAGTAACATATAGAAAAGACTATACAAATCAAATAAAATTTGTATAGTCTTTGTTTATTTTTTGATTGATTAACATGCTATAAATATTAGAAGCATATATATCTATATCAAGTGATAGCTTTTGATATTTGTTTAAATATGATAAAGTTTTATTATTTAAAGATGATATAACAGGTATATTTGAAGTATTTGATATATGTGATAATAAATCTTTTTTATCATGATTAAAAGCTAAAATATGAGCATAATTAGAATTGTTTTCTTTAAGTAAGTTAAAATCATCTTTATATATATTAAGCAAAATATTAACTAGTATTCTTTTAATTCTACTTAATTCGTATCTTTTTGATTTTATTTTAAAAAGGAATTCATCATATGAATATGAATTACAAATTTCTTTTTTTAGTTTATTCTCAATACCTTCACTTACTCCATTTATTTCTTTTAAATCATTTTCATTCATTGATATTATTTTATACTTTAATATTTCAAAAAAATCATTATTGAATATTATTTTATTATTTTTTAAATATTTAGATACATTCTCAGGAATGTATTTTTGTATATCATTTAAGTTACATTTATTTTCTAAAGCTTTACGTATGCTTGTACTGCTTGTATAACAATTTTCAAGTATATGACTATTAAAATTACTTTCTCTATGTATAGCAAAAGGAATAATGTTTGAATTTAAAATTTTTAAAGTCTTTAAATATTCAAGTGCTAAAATGTTATTTGGAGATAATATTATATTTATATCATCTTCATTTAGAAATTTGTTTAGTGAGTTATTTCTTGCTTTAGCAAAAGAAATACCTTTTTTTAATTCATTTTTTATTTCGATCCATATTTCTTTATCTTTATAAATTAATGTTTCTGAAATTAATTTTAATCTTTCTATATTGTCAGTTTCTGCGCCAAAACATATTGCGTCAACATTTAAATCATTTAATATACTTACAGATTTGTATGCAAAATTTCCTGCATCAGATGATGCAAATGCACTTGGAATTTCTATTACTAAGTCGACACCATTTTGTATAGCTTGCTTTGCACGTTCAAATTTATTTATTATTGCTATATTTCCTTGTTGTGTAAAACTTCCTGACATTATTACTATAACCGTATCACAACCAGTAATTTCTTTTGCTTTAGATATGTGATATATATGACCAGTATGCATAGGATTATATTCTGCAATTATTCCTAAAACTTTCAAAAATCTCTCTCCTTATATTGAAAAATGTACAATATTATGGTATAGTACACGTATATATATATAAAGTTTAGCACAGTAAAATGTAAAATTCAAGTAAAGAGGTAGAGAATATTGGAAAATTTAAAGAAAGTAACTATATATACAGATGGAGCATGTAGCGGAAATCCTGGACCTGGAGGTTATGGAGCTATATTAATATATAACGGAAAAGAAAAAGAAATATCAGGAGGAGAAAAAAATACAACAAATAACAAGATGGAGATGATGGCTGTAATTAAAGCACTAGAAGTGTTAAAGGAAAAATGTGATGTAGAAGTATATTCTGATAGTGCATATGTTGTAAATAGTATAAATAACAAATGGGTATATTCATGGAAAAAGAATAATTGGATAAAGTCAGATAAAACAAAGGCAAAAAATATTGAATTATGGGAAGAATTAATACGTCTTATATCATTTCACAATGTTAAATTTATAAAAGTAAAAGGTCATGCTGATAATGAATATAACAATAGATGTGATAAATTGGCAGTCGCTGAAAGTAAAAGTGTAAAATAAACAAGTTCTAAACTCATCATACAAGCATAATATGTTGTATGGTGAGTTTTGTATGTTAGATTATATAAAAGAGTATATTAATAATAATTTTAAAAGCATTGTCCTTATTTTTTCATGTCTAATTATTGGACTTGTTGTAGGAATAATTACATTTAACTTTATGCCAGGTGGTACAAAAACAGAGATTATACAGACATTAAATAATACATTAAGTAGTACAAAGAGTGAAAATTTTGAAGGGATAAATGTAATAAAGAATGGTATGATATCGAATGGTATTTTAGTTTTAATACTATATTTTTCATCAATAACATTAATTGCACCTGGGCTTGTATGTATGACAAATATATTTAAAGGTTTTTCTATTGGACTATATATTCCAACATTATTTTGTGTATTTGGCTTTGGAAATGGAATAATTGCATTATTTTTACTTGTAATAATTCCAAATTTGATATATATACCAGCATTTATTTATTTATCAATAAATTCAGTTTCTTTTCATTATGAATTAATTGAGGCAAAGGAAAATGGGGGAGGTATTAAAATAACAATAAAAGAAATGTATAAATTAATCCTTGGATTTTCCGTAATAGCACTTTCTGTAATAATAGAACAACTACTTTCTTTAGGTGTTATACATATGTATATAAAGATGTAGATGTCATGATTTGCCTCCTTAAATAGTTAAAAGATCATAATGTATAAAAACATTACATAATTTTTATTAAAACCCTTGCAAAATTATACTAAATAGTGTAAAATATACATGATGGATGGAGGAGCAAATCATGAAGATTATTATTGACGAATTTATTGAAAATTTAGAACAAAGACAAGCATCACAAAATACGCTTGCATCATACAAAAGAGACCTTATTCAGTTCAATGATTATTTTGAAGCACAAGGTAAAAAAATATTTGATTTAACTAAAGATGATATGAAAGAATATGTAAATCATCTAATTGCTGAAGGTAAATCAAATTCTACAATTTCAAGAAGTGCAGCTTCAGTAAAGAGTTTATATAGATACTTAGTAGGTAAGAAACTTGCTGAAGTAAATATAGCAACTGATGTAGAGCTTCCAAAAGTTAGCAGAAAAGAACCTATGATTTTAACAGATAGTGAAATAGAAAAGTTACTTGAACAACCTGATACAAGTGAACTTAAAGGACAAAGAGATAAAACAATGCTTGAAATATTATATGCAACTGGAATAAGAGTTACAGAACTTATTTCACTTAGAACAGAAGATGTTAACTTAACTAATGGGTTTATAAAAGTTAAAAAGAAAAACTCAGAAAGACATATTCCTTTAGGGAAATTAGCTTTAAAATGTTTAAAGGAATATATGGAAAATGTTAGACCATTACTTATTCGTAGTGAAGATGAAAAAACTTTATTTATAAATACAAATGGTCAAAAAATGACTAGACAAGGTTATTGGAAAATTTTAAAACAATATAAAGATCAAGCTAAAATCGATAAAGAGATAACTCCTCATACAATAAGACATTCTTTTGCAGTACATATGTTAGAGAATGGTGCAGAAGTAAAAACAGTACAAGAGCTATTAGGACATACAGATGTAGCATCAACAATGCTTTATACACAAATAGCTCATATGGGTACAAAAGATGAGTACATGAAGACTCATCCAAGAGCAGATGAACTTTAAAGTAAATGAAATATATAAAATTAAAACAGGGAACTAATTTTTAGATTGTTTCCCTGTTTTGTGCTTACTTTAAGTAAAAAATATGATTATAATTCGTTAATTTATTTTGCTTTAAAAATACATTGATTATTATTCAAATTAATGATATATTATATTTGAATATGGTAAAAATAAAAAAATTATATTAAAATAGCTGGAACTTTATACATTAGTTTGACTAATTATGTAATGTATGGTATAATAGAAATGCATTGAAATGGAGGTAAAAATATGTCACGTTTAAAAAAACGTAGTAAAATAATATTTGTCATTGTAATAATGTCTTGTGTATTAGTTACTTTTTTATGCACAGGATTTGTAAAGGCAACAGCAAGACCAACAGTAAGAATAGGCAACATCTCAAATTGCTCTCAAGGAGATAGTATATCTTTCTCTGTAGAATTTTCTGGAAATAATCTAGTAAACGGTGGAAGCATTCCTTTTAATGCTTCATATGTTACTGTTCATGGCTTTAGCGCAAATGTTGGAGTAATAAAAAATACATATAGTAGGTATACAGTAACTCTTAACAATGTTAGAGGAAATTCAAGTGGAAATTATGTTGAGATACGATCAGGTGCTGCAATAGCAAATGATGGGCTTGGATCAGCATATTCAGCAACTACATATAGCAACTCTTTTAGTATTGGATCAAATGATACAGTGGCACCAAGTATTTCACTTATAGGGCCTAATATATCTTCTGCAAATAATGGTGGTACAGTTACATATATTGTTAGATATACTGATGCATCTGGAGTTGCAAATGTAAATTTATATCAAAATTCAGTAAAACTAAATGGATTTACAGCTAATGTATCAATTAGTGGTAGTGGTGAAAATTCAAAAGTAGTAGAGAGAAAAATCACATTAAGTAACATACAAGGATCAAATGGAAGTAAGTATATTTCCATAGTTGCTGCCACAGCTTCAGACTATAACGGAAATAGGACAATAGGTGTAAATTCTAGTCCATTTAAATTAGTAAATAGAGGTGCAGTAAATTCATCAGGAAGTTCATCTAGCTCAGGTCAAAATTCAAATGGAAATGGTGATCAGAATAACGATCCTTCAAGTGAAGAAACCAAAGAAGAGAATAATGAGGAAAATAAAGATAAACCAGCTGATTGGGTACCAAATCCAAAGACTGGTAAATATTAATAAAGGAGGTATTACTATTAATGGGTGAAAATAATAAAAGCAAAAATAAAATAATTATAATTTGTATTGTAGTAGTTATATCTCTTGCAATAATTGGATTAGGTTTAAGTATATATTGGAATTCAAAAAATAAATCTAAAGATCAAAATAATGAACAAACAAGTGAGGAATATGACATTGAATCAAATAGAAATTTACAAAATGAAATTATAGCTTTAAATGCAACGTATCCTGATGCGGTTGCTTGGCTTAAAATTCCAGATACATCAATAGATGCACCTGTATTTAAAGGACTTACCAATGAAGATTACTTTGCTAAAGATAGAGATAGTGAAGAAAAAAAATATGGTGAACTTTTCATGGATTACAGATGTAATTTAAATAATATGGATAATATGGCACATTTTATAATTTATGGGCATAACCCAGAAGATACAACGTATTTTTCTGATTTATTCAAATATGAAAAAGAAGATTTTTTTAAAAATCATAAAACAATATATATGTCTACTATAAATGGAAATTATAAATGGCAAATATTCTCTGTTTACAAGACAACACCAGATTTCTTCTATATAGATGTAAACTTTGATACAGTAACAGAGTACTCAACATTTTTAGATAGTTTAAAAGAAAAAAGTATGTATAATACAGATATTGATGTTAACTCAAATGATACAATCCTTACTCTTTCAACTTGTGACTATTCTGTAGATGATGGTAGATTTGTTGTACAAGCAAAATTAGTTAAATAATAAAAAAAACAGGTAAAAACCTGTTTTTTTTATAGCTCTTGATTTTTTATGTAAAGTATGCTATAATATAGTTGTAGGGTTATATTTAAATTATTAAATTAAATTTAAAAATAATGATTTTTCCAGATAATTATGTGGGGAGACATGATACTTTGGGGAAATTTTCATATATATTACATTAAAATATTTACTAAGGAGATTATAGTTATGAAAATTAA
>FR891267.1:0-54933 GCA_000433755.1 Clostridium sp. CAG:465
TATATCAGGTAATGTAAGTCTACCAGGTGGTAGTCCATCAACTACTATTAGTAATTTGTCTGGAAATATTTGGCAAACAGTAATTTTGATTGTTCAAATCTTAGCTGTTGCTGCTATTGTTTTTGCTGGAGTAAGATATATGTTTACTTCAGCTGACCAAAAAGCTGAGATAAAGAGAAGTATGATTATCCTAGCTATTGGTGCAGTTTTAGTATTTGGAGCTTCTACAATAATTAGTATAATTGCTAATACTACAGCTGAAGTTGCAAAACCATAGTTATATAATAAAAAAATATCGGGAATTTATTTTCTCGATATTTTTTTATTATATAACAAATTGAATGAGTTTCATCTTTATTATAAAAAAATATTTGAATAAAAATAGAATTAAATACATAGAATATTACTTTTGTGTTTCAGTTTTGTTACAAAAATAAAAAAAGTAAAAAAATTATGTATATTTTATGGAAATTTTATTGATTTTTTGGTATACTCTATATGTGTATGAATTTAATGAGGGTGAAAATATGAAAAAATATAATGTAAAAAAAACAATTAAGTATGCTTTTTGTATATTAATTTTAAGTACATGCTTTAACTTCATTTCTATTGAAAAAATTAATTTTTCAAATTTGAATAGAGTATATGCTGATGAAACTAATTCATATGTTGGTGGAAATTTTGATTATAACTTGATACCACAAGAAAATTTTACTAATGGTGAAAAGATAAACGCACCTATAAAAAGAATTTATGCTATTTTGATTTTGATTTTTCAAATGGCTTCAGTTGGTGGTGTTATTTTTGCTGGTGTTAGGTATATGTATACTTCAGCTGATCAAAAAGCTAATATAAAACAAAGTATGATACATCTTGTTATAGGTATGATTATAGTGTTTTGTGCATCTACGGTAGTAGGAATTGTTACAGGTACTTTTGGTGATCTTATTGGATCTTAATGTAGAGGAGAAATTATGAAAAAAATTTTAAATAAAAAAAGTATAATAAATATTGTAATTGGTTTTATGTTTTTTAATTTATTTATAAATGCAACAATATATAATAATGTTGATGCTTCTACTAAAATAAGTGAAAGTGAAAAGTATGAAAATAGTATACTTATTGCTGATACAAGTGCGGATGAAATGTGGAGTAGTGCAAGTAATTGGTTTAAAGGTGTCGACACAAATAATAATTCAGACCAAGCAAAAAAAATAGTATCTGAATTTTCTTCTATTATAAATGTTGTTGGTACAACTGTCATTGTTATTGCAACTATTTTTCTTGGAGTTAAATACATTATTGGAAGTGTGGAATCTAAAACTGAAGTAAAAGAAAGCCTTATAACTTTATTAATTGCATGTTTATTTTTCTTTGGATGGAATGAAATTAGTAATATATTAGTACCTGGCGGAAAATTAATATGGAGTAGTACTGATGATACTAGCTATAAACAAATGGTAGGCAGGGTATTTAACACAGTAGTATTCATTTTAAATATTGCTGCAGTTATTGCTATAATATATGTGGGTATTAAATATATCTTTTCAGGAGCCTCAGGAAAAGCAGAATTGAAAGGTAGGTCACCATATTTTATTATAGGTATAATTTTGACATTTTGTTCTGTTGCTCTTTTGAATTTTGTTTCTAAGGTCATTAATGAAATCATTGTTGGTGGCTAGTGCTAGTGTATAAAAAGGAGGAAATATATGGGAAAATCGTATTTTGTACCCAGAAGTGCAAAGGGTGAATCAAGAATTTTATATATTTTTACAATAAAATCTTTTGTATTTACAGTTGCTTTTGGACTTATTGGCGCTTTAATTTGGTATTTATTTTATAATATTTTTGGAGGATTTCCGCTTGTAGCTGGTCTTGTTATAACTGGTATTTTTGGAGGAGTTGGCTATATTATAGGAGCTTTAAAAATTCCAGATTCTAAATTTATGGGGCCTTTTAGAAAAGCTGGAGGAGAATATCTTAGTGATATTATATTAAGAGCTATAACTTTTAAAAGAAGAAAAAAAATATATTTATATAATGTAAACAGAGGAGGAAAATAATATGGGAACTTTAGTTGTACCTATTATATTATTAGTTATTCTTGGTGCTTTTGGAATAATTTTTGCAATATATGCTAAGAAACAAAAAGATGGGGTTGATGGTAATAAGAGCAATGGTTCATCAAAAGGTGGACGTGAAGATAATAAAAAACATGAAATAAGAAAAGAAGATGTTTTTGATTTTATGGAGTTTGATGAAATATCAGACAACATGATAATTCAAAATAAAGGAACAAGATATACTATGCTTGTTCAATGTAAGGGAATTAACTATGATCTTATGTCTGATGTTGAACAGTTATCTGTTGAAGAAGGATTTATTACATTTTTAAATACACTGACATGTCCAATTCAGTTATATGTACAAGCACAAAATCTTGATTTAAAGGGAACAATAAAGGTATATAAGGAGCATGTAGATAAAATTAGAGAAGAATTTGATAATATAAATCAAGAGTACAATAGAATAAACGAAGCTTTTGATTCAACAGAAGAAAAAATTAGAAAAGCTGAAAATGAAAGAAACAAAACCCTTAATGTTTATGAGTATGCAAGTGATATTGTTAATTATGTTGAAAGAATAAGCTTAAATAAAAGTTTACTTCAAAGGACTTTCTTTGTTCTAGTTTCATATAATTCTTCTGAAATAAATGCTATAGACAGATTTACAAAAGAAGAAATAAGAAATATATGCTATAATGAATTGGTAACACGTGCACAATCAGTAATAAATGGACTTGCTTCTTGTTCTGTTGCCGGTAGAATATTGAACTCAAATGAAATTGCTGATGTGCTATATACTGCGTATAATAGAGATGATAAAGGATTGATGAGTGTAAAAGAAGCTCTTGATTCAGGATTTTATAGATTATATTCTACAAGTGAAGACATATTCCTTAAAAAACAGAGAAAGCTACAAGAAGAAATTAATAACGAAGCCAAAATAAAAGCTATTGAGGCACTTAAAGAAAGCTTAAAGAGTGGAGAGTATATTTCACCTAGAATAAAAGAATTAGATGTAGAAGAACAAATAAGTAAAAAAGCTAGTGATTTTGTAAGACGTGAAAACATTCCAATTGATATAAAAGAAAAAGCAAATGAAAAATTAATAAATGATTTTAGAAAAACCAAAAAGGATTTAGTTGATAAGGCTGGACAGGAATACGAAGAGTTAACAAACATGTTAGGTGTAAACGATGATGATAATAAAAAAGAACAGTTAGATAAAGATAGTGAAAAAGTAGCAGTTAATACTGTTTCTCAAAACATTAATGTTGAAAAGAATGATACGAATAATTTAAAAACTACAGATTCAAATAAATCAGATGAAAAAGTAGAAGAAACAAAAAAATCAGATAAAATAAAATCTAATAATATGGAAGAAAGACCTATTGTTCAAAAGATTGAGGTTGATAATAGTAGTTTTGAATATAATAGAAATCTAGCGAATACGCCAAATAAAAATTTAGATGACGATTTAGATATTAATTTAAATGATTCATTTGATGATAGAATGAATTCTGGTGACGATTCTATTGTATAGAACTTAAGGAGGAATTTGGTATATGGGAAAGAAAAAAGAAGAAAAAGATAAGAAAAAAAAGAAGAAGGGTGAAACTCAAACTCAAAATTCACCTCAAGATGAACTTATTAAGGCAAATGAAAATTTACCTGATAGCTTAAGTATAAATAAATCTACATTGAAAGATTTGCTTGCTCCTTCAGGAATTGATGCTTCTCACTATGATTATTTAGAAATTTTTTCTAAAATATCTAGATTCGCAAGGAGTTTCTATTTAACAACAATCCCAAGACAAGCAACATTTCCATATTTTTTATCTGGTATATATGAATTTGGAGATATAAATGCCTCTGTATATATAACACCAATATCTGAAACAACATCTCAGAATCAATTAAATAAACAAATTGTAGAATTACAATCAGAAAGATATGTTGCACATGATAGAGGGGATATAAACAGAGAATCTGTGCTATCAACTAAACAAGCTGAAGCTGAAGCACTTAGAGATCAAATAGCAGCAGGATATAATAAATTATTTGATGCAACTATAATATGTACATTGTTTGCATACAATAAAGCAGAATTAGATAAATTATCTGAATTACTTGCAATGGAGGCTTCAAAAAATTTACTTGGATTAAAAGCAGCTTGGGCATTACAGGAAGAGGCTTTTCAGTCAAATCTTCCCCTTAATAATAATAAGATTTCAAGGAAACATACTTTTGATAGAGGATCTATGTCAACTGTATTTCCATTTGTTAATGCTGAAGCTGGACATAATATGGGTGTACCAATTGGAATAAATAAACAAACTGGCCTACCAATAATATTTGATAATTTTAGTAGTTCACTTGCAAATTATAACATGATAATTTTTGGAAAATCAGGTGCTGGTAAATCTGTTACAATAAAAACAATAATGGCAAGATCAGCAATACTTATGGGGGTAGAAAATCTTGTACTTGATGCTGAAGGTGAGTATGTTGTTGTTGCGGAAGCTTTAAGAGGAATTAATGTTAATATAGGACCTAAATCTAGTACAGTTATAAATATATTTGATATTGAAACAGAAATTGTTAAAGATGAAATAACTGGAAAAGAAAGATATGCATTAAATGTTGAAAATAAAGTTGAAGACGTAACGCAAGCATTACTTACAATGGCACGTGGTTCAACAAAATCTGAAGAAGTAAATGAACTTACAAAACAAATCATAGCAGAAATAGTTGCTGAAGAGTATGCTGATAAAGGTATAACAAGTGATCCTAATTCACTATACACAGGTTCTGTAATTGATATGGAAGATGGAGATACTTCCAAGAAAAAGAAAGATATGCCAACTGTAAGTTCATGGTATGAAAGACTAGAAAAAAAAGCTGCTGAAAATACAAATGATACATATCAATACCATTATGATTATTTAATAAAGGTTATGAAACAGTTTTGTAAAAAATATGATGGACAAATGGCATATTTTGATGGCCAATCTACTTTTGAATTACTAGATGATTGTCCATTTATAAATATAAATATATCATCACTTGAAGAAAGATTTGCAAGACCACTTGCACAACAAATTCTATTATCATGGATTTGGGAAAAGTATGTTAAGAAAAATAGTGAAGATAAGAACAGAGCAAAAAGTAAACGTGTTCTAATTGATGAAGCATGGATGCTTTTACCGTATCCAGAAGCTGTTGATTTCTTAAATACCATGTCAAGACGTGCTAGAAAAAGAAACGTATCTCTTACTGTTGTATCACAAAAATTCCAAGATTTCTATGAGAATAAAAGTGTACAGGTTGTTTTAACATCAGCAGATACAAAGCTATTTCTTGCACAAGATAAGTCTGAAATATCATATTTAAAAGAAGTATTCAAACTTAGTGAAGGTGAAGAAGAATTTCTACTTACTTGTCAAAGAGGTGAAGGTTTAATAAAAATAGGGTATGATTCAGCTATAATGTCAATTAAACCAACCCAAAGAGAATTTGAATTTGTTGAAACAAACTTAAACAGAGTTGTTGAAAATTTAAAAAACAAAAGAATTGATTAAATAATTACTAATATATTTAGAATAAGGTGATTAAATGAAGAAAAAAACATGCAAAATTATTATATGTATAAGTTTGGTTGTAATGCTATTTACAAGCTTTGGAAATGTATTTGGAGCAACGAATCCTGATTATACACCTTCAATTCAGGTGTCTGAAAACGCATTAGATAGCAAAATAAAATCAAATATATTACTGGATACTCTTGCTGGAATGATTAATGCAATAGCTTCTTTGGCTGAGTATTTACTAGGAGCAGTATTTAAAACTCTTACAGGAGATAACATATTTCCATGGGCAGATAGAATAATATTTAATGGTATAGGCTTTCTAGACATAAACTTTCTAAATCCTGCTTCAAATTCTTTGTTTGTTTCAAATGGATCGACTTCTATACTTGGAAAAGTCGTGTATAGTGTCTATTCTACAATTTTTTCACTTGCAGTACTTTTCCTTGGTGTTGCTGTTGGTATTATGGCAATACGACTTGCACTATCAAGTATTGCTGCGGAGAAAGCCAAATATAAACAAGCAATTGTGAATTGGGTAACGTGTATTGTAATGCTATTTTTAATGCACTATATTTTAGCCTTTGTTTTTTGGATTAATGAGCAGTTAGTTCAAATAGCTAGTGGAATACTTATAAAAACGATAGACGAGACGGTGACCTCTGTTGATTTTACTGAAGCTTTAAACTCTGTTGTTAGTCCTGATGAGAGAGTAAAGAAGTTTTCAAATGCATTGGGGGATAAGTATAGTACAAGATCTGATGTGACAAACTGGGTTAATTCTGTGACAGGAGATCCTGATCTTTTAGACATTACTAATAAGTTATTACTCAATAGTAATTACATTGACCAAAGGGTGGTTTATGTTGCTGATAATTTAAGTGATAGTGATACTACAATTCATTGGTGGTCTTCAAATGTTGAAATCGCATTTAAAAGTTTAAAGATTACAGATAAGGCAATTCAAATGTTAGCTGTGGCAAATAAAGGTATACCAAGACTTAATATAGACGGAAATGATGCAAATTCTATTAGAATGCAGATATCCAATGCTAGTGATGATGATTTAAGAAAAATGAAGGAACAGGGATACTATGAATGTTATAGTGGAAATAAGATTTATTTTGATAAAGAAAAATATTTAAAAAGTGAAGATTTTGAAAAAGATTTGGCAGGTTATGCTTATGTAATGGCAAATAAAGATGAAGCTGCTAAATTAGATAAATTCTATATTAATAATCCTGGATATAAAATAAATACAGGAGATAATCCAAATAGCTTACAAATAGCTGCAAATACAGTTTGGTCTGCATATAGTCCTAATGAGTTAAATGACTTAAATGATATATATAACGAATATAAAATGCAATCGAGTTATAACCAAGCTAAGAATGATGTTTCTATTCGTGAGGCAATTGCAAAAAAAAGATTAGAAGTAGATGGATATATAATAAGCGCAGCACAAGGTGGAAGTGCAAAAACAACTGATATAATAGCAAATCTTGGACAATTTTTTAAACAATCTGCCTATACATATACTACAGAAGAAACTACTGATAGTACAGGAAATAAGAAAGAGACGATTGTAGGTTGGAGAGCAACTAAATTATCTGTTACAGGTGCATTGTTATATGCAATATTTATTTTTCAATCATGTATGTATTTTATAATGTATGTAAAAAGGTTATTTTATGTTATGATGCTTTCTATGTTTGGACCGATTGTAGTTATTTATGACTTCTTTATGAAGTCTGCAGGTTAGGAGGGATAGTATGCAAAAGGGTGTTTTTACAACATGGGTAAAAGAATTATGCGCACTTGTTTTTGTACAAACAATACAAGCATTTATACTTGCAATTGTAATTAGTATTATAATAACGTTTATTGCTCCGAATACAAGTGGTGATAAAATTGCAAAATTAACAGATGCAGATTCTGTTTCAGCACTAGGAATTCTTTGTATAGTTTTGCTTACATCACTTACTAAGATGGAACAAATAACGAAGAAAATATTTGGACTAGATAGTGGTATTTTGCAAAATAAACCTCCTCACGGTCTTATGGCTTCATATATGGCTTTAAAAGCTGTTGGAAGAGTATTTAATAACGTACCTAAAATGATAGGAGGAATAGGTAGTGCAACTTTAGGTGCAGGATTAGATAAGAAAAAAGCTAATTCTGCAATGCTCACAAGATTACAAAGAAAAGGATTGGATAAAAGTGGAAATCCTTTGTCTGGTGCTAAACAAATTGCAAGTGGTGACTCTGGTTCTCAATCCGGTGGCTCTGATTCTGTAGAGGATAGAGAATATTATAATAAAGCTATGGAGGCCAAAAAACGTGGAGATATGGCTGGCTATCATAGAAATATGGGTATACAAGCTGGTATTAATAAAGCAAGAAAAAGTGTAGCACAAGGTGGAGGTACTTCATCGTCTAGTGGAGGTACTTCATCGTCAGATAAGGCTCGTGATGATTATTATAAAATTATGGAAAAATACGATGATGAACTTGCAAAAGCGAAGGAAAAGAGAAGAAAAGGTATTCAGGATGCTTTTTCTGGAGGTATTGAGACTATTGGAGCAGCTGCAGGAGGTATGGTTGGTCTTTCAATAGGTTCAGTCTCAGGACTTGCTACTGGTGATTTGGATCAAATTCATAAAGCAACTGCATATGGTATTGGTGTGGGTGATGCTTTAGGAGAACACTTAACTAACGCAGTTGCTTCAGCTACAACTAGTATAAAATCAAGAGCAAGTGTAAATAAGAAACTTGATAATCAAATAGCACAAATGGAAAAGAATTTAAAAATTCAAAATAATACTAGAGAAAATCAGGCAAAAAGAGTAAGAAATATTACTCAAAAAATAGAGAAAAATAATAGTATTAGTAATATTTAAAAGGAGGAATGTATATACTATGCTACTTTTGTGGCATAGTATATATATATAATATATAATTATGAAGTTAGTAGATATAAAAGGTAATATAACATCAAAACAAAGGCTTATACTTGTTATAACGGCTCTAATTTTATTATTGATAGTTTTTTATTTGTTAAAAAATATAACTAAGACAAGTGAAGGAATTGATTACAAAAAAACAGATATAACTGATTTATTAATTTTTTCTTCAACAGTAAAAGATAGAGATATTTATTGGAATTTAGATGGAATTATAACAGAATTTATTTCTTCATATAAATCAGGAACAAATAAAGATATAAAGGAAACAAAGTATTACTATAATGCATTGGATCCTGATTATAAAAAATATTTAGGTAAGAAGAAATATAATGAAATTGCAAATAATCTTATAAATAAGGTGATGGGAGAAAATAGGGACGAATTTTCTTCACTTCCTACACCACTTATAACAAGTTTAAATAAACTAAATAATTATGATAATGCATATATATGTGAACTTTCAACTCCAAATGTTAATGATAGTGCATATATTGGCATTATACTTGATATAGATAAAAAAAAGTATAATATTTTTTATATAGATTAAGGAGAATTATATATGGATGCTAACAAAAAAACGTTTAATTTTACGACATTATTTATTGTAGTATATGCTATTTTAGCTATTATTGTTTTGCTATTTATATGGTGGCCAAAAGATAAACTAAATAACGTAAATGGAAATTTTAAATATAGTGATGTAGACGAAGAACAAATGGCAATAGATATATATAAAACAGAACTTACTCCTCTTCTTTCAAAAAAAAATATGGATAAATTATATGAAAAACTCAATTATAATTATATGGCACAAAATAGCATTACAAAGGATAATTATAAATCTTTTTTGGAAACATGTAATTATATTTCAGATAGTGTAAATATAATAGAATGTTCTGTAAGTAGGCAGGGAAACGATATATATATATATAAATTTAAGTATAGTAGTAATAACGAAATACATTACGTTAATTTGATAGAAAGTTTTCCGTATGAATATAGTTTATCCTTTGAGCAAGATACAATTCCAATTGTTGAAAATACTTCTTCTATAAGTAATATAGAGAATAATTCAAAATCAGAAGAAACTTCAAATAATTCTAATACTAAAACATCTGTAATTGATGATATTGTATATGAAATAAAAGTAAATACAATAAGGGATAATGGTATCTCTTATACTCTTAAAATAACAAATAATAGTGATAAAAATGCCGAATATAATTTTGATAATATAACAAATGTATCTGCAATTATGAGTGATGGAAAAATTGCAAATATGGGTGGAACTGTAATATCATCAGAGGAAGATATTGTTACACCTAATGGAAGCTTAGAAAAAGATCTATTTTTTGCTATTAGCAGTCAAGATCAATATAAAATAAAAACAATTAGAATATTAAATGCAAAAATAGGAGAAGAAAAAAAGACAATAAATATCAGTATGTAAGAATGGAGGAAATTTAATGAACCACGACAATTATCAAAATAATAATGATACTCCATCTACAGATCCATCGGTACTACCTACTGGTGGCTCTAATGTAGGACAAGCTGCAACTCAGAAAGTAAAAAATGCTGCTAGAAAAGGATGGGACTCTTTTAAAGAAGCTGTTGGAAGAGGAATTAAAGCTTTGTGGTCATTATTACCACTTCAAGTTAAAATAATTGTAATAGTTGTTATTTTAATAATAGTAGTTATTATAGCCGCTCTTGCAATTGGAATGATATCTGAAACAACATCTGTTGCATCTCAGAATGTAGATAATTACATTTCGTCTTCAGAAAATATATCAGATGAGGCAAAGTCTTTATATGAAGAAAAATCTAGTCTTATAAAAGTGAGTTTAAAAGATATAAATGGAATATATGATAAATTAGTAAAAGATGGAAATGGTGGAAGTGAAACACAAACCTTAATGAAGTATGAAATAGGAGATAAGAGCGTTGAAAATGGCAAGTCTGATAAAAGAATTGTAGATTTCTCAGAAAAATTACCATTATATAAACATATATTATTAACTGAAAAGTATAATTTTAATAAGGTTAATTGGATGAAATATAGCCATAGCGCAACTGCAGGAAAGAAGTTAAGTGAAGATAGTCAGTTTAGCAAAGACGAGGAACTCGGACTTAAGTATCCAGATACTTCAAAAAGTGAGGCTGGTTCTACAAGTGGAGTTACTGCAATTAAATTAGAAAAATTCATTGATCTTACTTTACCATACTTACAAACATGGTATATACCACTTTCAATGAGTAATGCATCTATTATTAGTGGTAAAGAAGAAGATAATAGTAGAGCACCTGCTTTCTCATACAATATTATAAAAGAAGCATATCATAATATAGTTGCAAATTGGTATGAATTAAAAAAGTATGAAGAAACAACAACTTATGAGACATATACAGAACAGCATAGATATGATATTCTTTATTGTGATGTAAATATTCATATAACATATGAGGAAGATAAAAAAACACATAAACAGGTTGAAAAATCAAGAACATATACTTTGGGAAAAATTAGAAAAGATAGTACAATGACTAATCCGAACAAGCAAAAACAAGTGGATACTTCTAGGGAACCTGAGTTAAAAAGTGGACAAAAAAATCCGCTAAAGGAAAAGTATGTTTCAGACTCAACTACGTATTCATCGCAAGTTTATATTAAGAGTGCTGAAACTTTTGATTGCAAAATAATCAATGAGTTTAATTATAAAGTATATAGTGATGAGGATGTACGAAATAGGAGAAATGCATATTCAACTAATGAGAAAGAAACGGCTATGACAAAAGAATCTACTGATAAACAAAATATGTTTGATACAGCTAAGTCAAATATACAGGTAAATAATAATGGAACAATATCAGCAGGTGGTGGTACATCAATAGCTAGTGTAGAAAAAAATGGGGCTGAAAAGCAACAAAATTTTGACGCTTCTATTGGTAAAGCAACTGAATATATTCAAACATATAAAGTTACACTTGGTGAATATATTGATTATGAAGATGCAAAATTACATACAGTTGTTAGAATGTGGAAAGATACGTTATATCAAAGGAGTTCTGAAACTAAAAAATATACAATAGACGACTTAGTATCGTATAATCAGTCTGATGATAGAAAAGAAAAAGTATCCGCATCTGAACTATGTGGAAGTTCATATTCTGAATCAAGTTCAGGAAGTGCAACATCTGTTGTGGCAAAGGAAATAAAACTTAATGGAAAAACTTTTCCTGTATATAATCAAAATAGTTATAATGTTCAAATGAATGGAGGAGATACGATTGCAACTGCTGGTTGTGGTTTATGTTCTCTTACAACTACAATAAATGCAATAAAAGGAACATCATATAGTCCGATTACAGTTGGAAATAATATTGGATGGTCAGGACCAATAACAATAAGTAGTACAGCAAATGTTTTAAAAAATAAGTATAGTATAAATGTTGTTAAATGTGTAGCATATCAAAATGGTGCTAGTGGAAATGAACTAAACAATAGAAAAAACGAGGCAAAGAGTACGCTTACAAATGAACTTGAAAAAGGAAATGTAGCTATTGTACAAGTAAAGGGAAATTTTCCTGATTTAGGAACAACTACAGCTCATTATATAGTTTTGTGTGGTATTGAAAATAATAAAGTGGTAATTGCAAATTCAGCTGGTGGAGTTAGAAATGATGTAGATATGAATTATCTTTTAACTGCAATGTTTGATCAAGCTGAAACTGATAATGGATATATTGTAGCTAAATCTCAAAGTACAACACAAACAAATACATCTACAAATACTTCATCATCAAAATCAGCTAATTCTCAAAAAATGCAAAAAATGGTTGATTTCGCATGTTCTTTACTTGGAAAATTACCTTATGGAGCACCTCCATTTATTCCAGATACTGAAGAAAAATTAAAAAATATATCTCAAATAGATTGTTCAGGATTTATAACTGCTTTATACAAAATTTACTTTAAAATTGATATAAGTGTGGGTGGAATTACACAACTTGTAGATACTGCATCTCAGGTAAATCAGACAGTCGATGGTCAAACGTATAAAGGAGTACAATATATGTATGACTCTTCTAAAGGTGCATCACAACTTCAAGTGGGTGATGTTATAGAAGATCATAGTCATAATGTAATGTTTATTGGTGATTATAACGGTGAACCTAGTGTAATATCTCAAGGTAGTGATGGAGATCCATCTATATATCCACTTCCCAAATATGAAGAATATTTTAATAAAATTCATTGTTTTTCAAGATATATGACTGATGTTGATATTGATGGCTATACTGGTTCAACATCATCATCTAATTCTACTAATATATGTAGTGGAACTGAATCAGGTAAATATTATACTCAATTATTAAAAACAGACGGATTAAATAGAATAGATTTTATGAATTCTAATCCTGATATATATAGCAGATATATTAGAAATGGAGCACAATATTTAGAATATGTAGGATATTCTAGATCAAAGTTATCACTTTCATATTGGAATTTAAAAAAGATCTTAACTACTGTATATGAAAAAAATGGATCACTTCCATGGGCATATGGTACAACGCTAGGTTTTGAAAATGTTTATGGAACAAATGGTAGTTCAAGTAAAACTTCAGGTAGTGGAATATTTATTTGGCCAGTACCAGAGTATGTTGAAAAAGGTATATCTAAAAAAGATCAACTTACAGCAACATTTGCTGGAGATGATAGTGTTCATAATGGTAATCACGGAGCTATTGATATAGCACATAGCGTTAATACATCAGCAAAAATTGTTGCAGCAGCCGCAGGTGAAGTAATTCATGCAGGAGATGTAAATGATGGATATGGAGAATATGTTATAATAAAACATTCAAATGGGTATTTTTCTTTATATGGTCATATGGTATCTGGAAGTTTAAAAGTTAAAGAAGGAGACAAAGTAAATTCAGGTCAAGAAATCGGAACAATGGGTACAACAGGTAATTCAACAGGAAATCATTTACACTTTGAAGTTAGAACAGGAGATAGTAATTTTTGGAATTCTAAAAAAGTTGACCCTGAACAATTCTTTAATGAGGATTGCTCACCAGTTGGTGGCGGATCTTCAGGTTTAAATTTTAGCGTTGAACAGAAAAAAGACTTTGCAATTATGGTCAAAGGAGAAGCAGGAGGAAATACTTATGAACTTCAAGTTGCCTGTGCAGCAGCTGCAATAAATCAATATAAAGCAGCTGTAGCTGAAGGAAAGAATGTTGATATTTTTAATGATTTTATACACAATCCAAGTAATTTTAATGGATATGCTGATGAAAAAGGCAGAGGTACAACAACTAGCGATATCAATGAAGGAGATAGTTGGTATAAAGCTGTTGAAGATGCTTTGAGAGGCGTTGATCCAACAGGTGGAGCATTATATTTTTATGCACCAGCAGCAATGGATCCACCAGGAAGTATTAGTTCATGGCACGAAAGTCTAAATTATTTATGTACAATAGATGGTGTTAGATTCTTTAAACCTTAAATTATATAACTGAGGAGAGTTTGTTTATATGGAAAAAAATTTTAATAGTAAAGGGGCTCATAAACGAGCTCCTCATAATAAAAAATATACTTTAGAGCAATTAGAAGAAATAAAAAATAATCAGCAAGTTGTAGACATATATGTAAAAGATATTGATGCAAGCTTAAATATGATAGGTATAGTTGGAAAAAATATAAAAGCTATTATTCCTAGAGAAGAATCATCAAGTATAGTTGGAGATGACGGACTTGTTGAAGAAAAACATATTGTTAATAAAAAAGGAAAAATATTGCATGTATGTATAAAAGAAATTATACAAAATGATGATGAAATAGAATTAATTGTTTCAAAAAAAATATTAGAGCTAAAGGTTAGAAAGTGGATGTACATGCATTTAAAGCCAGGTATGAAACTAAAGGGAGTTGTTGTAAGCACAAATGATTATGCTGCCTTTGTTGATGTTGGAGGTGGAGTAACAGGTATATTAAAACTTGAAAATATTTCAGATATATTAATACAAAATGCCGCTGATATTCTACATGTTGGTCAGAGAATAAATGTTGTTGTAAAAAAATATGATAGAGATACAGGAAGAATTGAATTATCATATAAAGAATTGCAAGGAACATTTGAACAAAATATTTTAAGATTTAAAGAAGGCGATATTGTAGATGGTATAGTAAGAAATAGGATAAAGTCTGGTATTTTTGTTGAAGTAGCACCAAATGTAGTTGGACTTGCAGAGCATGTAAATGGTTTGGAATATGGACAAAAAGTACTTGTAAGCATAAAGCGTATAATCCCTGAGAAGAAAAAATTAAAATTAATAATTATTGGTTAGTAAGAGGTATATTAATGAAAAAAAGAAAAAATAAAAGAAAAGTTTCAAAAATTACTTTAATTTTAATTGCATTTATATGGATAGTAGCTTTTGTATTTACATTAATATTTGTATCCGACAGTATAAAAAAATCAAGTAAATTAAAAAAAATTAGTTCAATTATCCCTATTCCAGATGGATTTTATTATGTTGGAGGCGAAGTTGATACAGGAGTTGTAATTTCTGATAATAAGAAAGATCAATTTAAAGGAACTGATTATAATACTTTGGAAAAAATGCAAGGAAATCAGTTTGTATGGATTCCTGTAGAAAAGGCTATTGCAGATAATTTTAAACAAGCCGATGAAATGGTAAAACAGGATAAAAATCCAATAGCTTATAGAGACGGAAATAATTATAAGTCTTTAATATATATTTTTGATACATACCAAAGAAAATATTTTGTTGTAAATCAATCTAGGTTTTATAGAGAACCTTATATAATATCAAATGGAATTTATGGTGATAACGAACAGTACATTGAAGGAAGTACACAAGATCTGTATCAAGCTAGTTTTAATAAAATGGTAGAACAAGTTGAAAAAAATAAAGGTTTTTACATAAGTAGATTTGAGATAGGAAATTTAAAAAATGCTGTTCAAAATAATGAAAAGGTTGTTTCAAAAGCAAATCAGGAAGATATAACAAATCAATCTTGGATTAATTTGTATAAAGTCTTAGGAAGTATGTATGATAGAGAAGATATAACTACAGAAATGATATGGGGATGTCAGTGGGATGCAACTTTGGCCTGGATTGCAAACAATTCAAATTTAAATAGATATGTATATGATTCAAAAGAAATAGGAAATTATTATAATGTAATACAAAAAACTGGTAGTAATAGTAAATATTGTTTAAATAATATTTATGACATGGCCGGAAATGCATGTGAGTGGACACAGAGAGGTAGCGAAAATGGAGGAAGAAAGGCATATGGTCAAAGCTATAGTATGGAAGAAGATAAATATACTATTGGAAGTTCAAAGCAATATGGAATAACATATTTGTGGAAAGAAGTTGGAACTAGAATGACTATGTATGTAAATTAAATATTAATATTTTATATCATAAGTATTTTATTGTTCAATAATTGTTTGTAAAAAGTTTGCTTGGAATATTGCCAAGCAGACTTTTTTGTTGTATAATAAGTGTTGTAAAATAGTACTTTTTAATAATTAGTAGCGTCATATATATTTTTTAATAGCTTATTTATTTAATTAAATTATAGCTGTTTTACAAAGTTAAATTTTAAATTAAATTTAAGGAGAGATGAAAAATGGTAAATGATAAAGAAGTAAAAACAGTTGTGTCACCTTTTGCAGTAAGGGAAAATGAAGTAAAAGTGTTTGATGGGAAGGAAGGTTTTGCTTCAATAAACCAAGTCGTTTTTAAAATGGATATGGGTTATATTAATGAATCTCATATTAAAGCTCTAGAGGTTGTAAATGAATTTGGGTTTATTACTTCTAGACAATGTACTCAAATTTTAGACTTAAGGGGAAAAATAAATGATATTGAAGAAGACAAAAAGCAAACAAGAGTTGCTAAATGGCTTGAAGATTTAACAAAATCAAAAGTAATTTCAAGATATTACTTCCAAAGTGATTCTGGAAAAAGTTCATATAGAGTTTATTCAATGGATAAAATAGCAACGTATATATTAAAACAAAGAAATATACCAACAGCTTGGCAACCAACAGATAATACAAAACCTGCTTATTCTGTAAAAAGAAAACTTGCTGGAAATCAAGTTATTATTGCATATATGCAGAAAGTTGCAGCTTTCAAAAGTACAAATCCTAATATTTTATTATACTCAAAAAAATATAATGTAAAGTTTAAACCAACAGGCGGTCTTGTTACTTTGAAAAATTCTTCTGAAGAAGAGAACTTTATATTTGAAGTTGTAAGAAGAAATGATGATTGGAAAAACATGTTTGCAGAGAAAGTACAACTTTATTCAGACTTTTTTGAAAACTTTACAAAAAATGACGCTGGATTTTATACTCCTCCTAAAATAATATTTGTTGGAGAAGATATTCAACATACTGCTGAAATGTTTAGAATTATAAAAAAAGTAAGTACATATCTAAAAGATGAAGATTTATATTTTACTACTGAATTAAAACATTTAGATGAAGATTTAACAAAGAGTATCAGTGTATTTGAGTTAGATACAGATACAAAAAAATATAAAGCTGTTATAAAGGAAATGGATATCCTAAAACCAGGCGAAAAGAAAAATGATGAAGATAAAATAAAACTTGATATGAATTTCAATTCAAATATGATTGTTGAATAAGTATAATACCCCTATTGCATTGATTATGGTGCTATAGGGGTTTTATATTATATTAAAATTAAAATGTAAAAATATGTTTCTTTCAGATATTTTCATATTTTAAACTATATAGAGAATTATTTATGCAATGATTTATCGAAAATTGCGATGAAAATAATATAAACATTGTGAAAAACTATTGCAAATGAAAAGATATTGAGATAAAATATAGGTGTTATAAATAAGGGGGAATAAATTTATGATAAAAGTAGGAATTAACGGATTCGGAAGAATAGGAAGATTAGTAATGAGAGTATCTTTAGAAAGGGATAATGTTGATGTTGTTGCTGTAAACGATCCTTTTATTGATGTTGAATATATGAAATATATGTTAACATATGATACTATTCATGGAAAATATAACGCTGATATTAAGGTTGAAGGTAATGATTTAGTTATAAATGGTAAGATTGTAAAGGTATTTAATTGCATGGAACCTTCAGAAATTCCTTGGGGAGAAGTTGGAGCTGAATATGTTGTTGAATCATCAGGAGTGTTTACAACAACTGAAAAAGCACAGGCTCATCTAAAAGGTGGAGCTAAAAAAGTTGTAATTTCTGCACCATCAAAAGATGCGAAAATGTTTGTTATGGGTGTAAATAATAACGAATATACATCAGATATGAATATTGTATCAAATGCATCTTGTACTACAAACTGTTTAGCACCTCTTGCTAAAGTTATAAATGATAATTTTGGTATTGTTGAAGGACTAATGACAACTGTTCACTCTGCAACAGCTACACAAAAAACTGTTGATGGACCATCTAAAAAAGATTGGAGAGGTGGAAGAGCTGCTACATATAACATTATTCCATCATCTACTGGTGCCGCAAAAGCAGTTGGTAAAGTAATACCATCATTAAATGGAAAACTAACTGGTATGTCATTTAGAGTACCAACACTAGATGTATCTGTAGTTGACCTTACTTGTAGACTTGAAAAAGGAGCTTCATATGAAGAAATCGTAGAAAAAATAAAAGAAGCATGTAATGGAGAACTAAAAGGAATTATGTCTTGGACAGACGAAGATGTTGTTTCATCTGATTTCATTTCTGATCCTCATACTTCTATATTTGATGTAAAAGCTGGAATTCAACTTAGCGATAACTTTGTAAAATTGGTATCATGGTATGATAATGAATGGGGTTATTCAAATAAAGTTGTAGATTTAATCACTCATATGTATGGAGTAGACCATAAATAAAGAATTAAACTTAGGCTAGCTTTGTGAAAGCTAGCCTAAAAGTATAAAGGAGAGAAAGTTTATGTTAAACAAAAAAACAATAAGGGATATCAGTGTAAGTTCAAAAAAAGTTTTAGTTAGATGTGACTTTAATGTTCCACTAGATAAAGATAATCCAGATATAATTACAAGTGATAAAAGAATTGTAGAGTCATTAAAAACAATTAATTACTTAATAGGTGCAGGAGCAAAAACTATACTATGTTCTCATATAGGAAAAACTGGTCAAAACAAAAGCTTAAAGCCAGTTGCTAAAAAACTATCTGAACTTTTAGAAAAAGAAGTACCTCTTTTAAAAGATATATATTCAGATGAAACAAAAAATACTATCGATAACATGCAAGATGGTGATGTTGTTTTATTAGAAAATACAAGAATGTATGAAGAAGAAGAAAAAAATGATCCTAAATTTGCAGAAAAATTAGCTTCATTTGCTGATATATTTGTAAACGATGCATTTGGAACTGCTCATAGAGCTCATGCATCAACAGAAGGAGTAACACACTATTTACCTTCTGTATGTGGATTTTTAATAGAAAAAGAAATAAATGCATTAGATAATAGTATCAATAATCCAAAAAGGCCTCTAGTTGCAATAATTGGTGGATCTAAAGTATCAAGTAAAATAGCTGTACTTACAAATTTACTTGATAAAGTAGATACAATGTTAATTGGTGGAGCAATGTCATTTACATTTTTAAAAGCAAAAGGATATAACGTTGGAAAATCTCTTGTTGAAGATGATAAGATAGATATTGCTAAAGAAATTATGAAAAAAGCAGAAGATAATAAAGTGGAATTCTTGCTTCCTGTAGACCATATAGAAAGTAAAGATACTTCTGGAATATATGATGCAGTGCTTACTCAAGATGAAAACATTGACGAAGATTCTATGGGACTTGATATTGGATTTAAAACTGTAGATATGTATGTAGAAAAAATAAAAAAAGCAGCAACAGTTGTATGGAATGGACCTGTTGGAATGTTTGAAGTGGAAGAATTTGCAAATGGAACAAAGAAAATTGCTGAAGCAATGGCAACTTCTAATGCAATAACAATAATAGGTGGTGGAGATAGTGCAGCTGCAGTAGAAAAGTTTGGACTTGAAGATAAAATGACACATGTATCTACTGGAGGAGGGGCATCTCTAGAGCTTATGGAAGGAAAAAAACTTCCAGGTATAGAAGCATTACAAGATAAATAAAGGAAAAGAATATGGCAAAAAAAAATAAAAAGAGTTATACTCTAGATGGAAAAAAATTTTTAATTTTTGTATTTTCTATTGTTGTAATAATATCTGTAATAATTATAGTTGTATCATTAAATAAAAAAATAGAAATAAATGATTCAACAGATATTAGTAAATTAAATGCTACAAAGTATTGTACAGAAATAAAATCTGAGTATAACAAAGATGAAAATAAAAATAAATTTATAGATGATTGTAACAAAATACAAGAAAAAATAGGTATGTATATTATCAATAATTCTACATTAGATGATACATCATTTGAAAACCTAATATCAAAATTAAATGAAAATCTAGCAGATAATAATTTTTCAATTATAGAAATGGATAATCCAACCTACTGGAATGGAACTTGGAGTGTAGATAATAAAGGTAAATTAAAATTCAAATTTAGTAATAAAAAAATAGAACCTGATTGGATAAGTGATGTTACAGTAAGCAATTTTGTTATAACAAATTAAAAAATAGGGCAAATTTCAAATACAACTTGAAATTTGTCCTATTTTCATTTTACATTTTTTCTTAAAATATTTAGCATGGTTTGTTATATAAATTAAAATGAAATAGGAATTAATACTCTTGTTATGACTCTAAAAAAGTGGATAAAAATAGAAAATTAAAGTAAAATAATAGAATATAATGTTATTGAATAAAAAGTACATTTACGTAAAAAATATTCAATTGAGGTAATTATAAAGGAAATAATTCATTTGAAACTATAATAGTAACCATAATACACTCAATTTTTATACAAATTTAAATTAAAAGTTGTTTTTAATATAATTTGGTGTTAAAATATAAATATATACATGTATAAGTATATAAATAATTGGAGAGTGGTTTTTATGAGAAAAAAATTAATAGTTGGAAATTGGAAAATGAATTATACAATAACAGAGGCAGAAGCTTTTGTAAGTAGTATAAAAGATAGAATAAATACAGATATTGTAGATGTTGCAATATGTCCAAATTTTGTAGCACTTGGAACAGTATCAAAATTACTTGAAAATACAAATATACATCTTGGAGCACAAAACGTATATTATGAAGATAAGGGTGCATATACTGGTGAAACGTCAGCTCCAATGCTAGTTTCAGCATTTGTAGATTTTTGTATAGTAGGACATAGTGAAAGAAGAAGTATATTTAATGAAACAGATGAAATGATAAATAAGAAAGTAAAAAAATTACTTGAAAATAATATAAAACCAATAATTTGTGTTGGTGAAACTTTAGAACAAAGAGAAAATGGTACAATGTTTGACGTTGTAGCAAAGCAATTAGATAAATGTATAGATGGAATACTAGGTGATGATTTAAAAAGAAATATTGTAATTGCTTACGAACCAATCTGGGCTATTGGTACAGGTAAAACAGCAAGTAGTGATGATGCAAATAAAATGTGCCATTTTATACGTAAAGCTATAGAAACAAAATATGGTGCAAGTGTTTCAGAAAGAGTAAGAATTTTATATGGAGGAAGTGTAAAACCAGCTAATGCTTCAGAAATACTTAATATGGAAGATATAGATGGAGCTTTGGTTGGAGGTGCTAGCCTTAAAAATGATTTTGTAGCTATTGTAAATTATGACTAAAGATGATATAATTACTAATGCAAAAATAGAGGAGATGTAAATTATGCATGGAAATAAACAATACATACTTATGATAATGGATGGAGTAGGACTAAATGATGAGAGTAAAGGAAATGCCTTTAAACTAGCAAATACTCCAAATTTAGATAAATTAATAGCAAAATATCCAAATACATACATAGCAACAAGTGGTATGGCTGTTGGACTTCCTGAAGGTCAAATGGGAAATTCTGAAGTTGGACATACAAATATAGGGGCAGGAAGAATAGTATATCAAGACTTAACAAGAATCACTAAAGAAATTAATGATGGTGATTTCTTTAAAAATGAAGAGTTTTTAAAAGCAATAGAGAACGTAAAAAATAACAATAGTTCTTTGCATTTAATGGGACTTTTATCTGACGGAGGAGTTCACTCTCATAATTCTCATTTATACGCATTACTAAAACTTGCAAAAGAGCAAGGTATAGAAAATGTATATATTCATGCTTTCTTAGATGGAAGAGATACACCTCCAACATCTGCTATAGAATACTTAAAAGAACTTGAGGAAAAAATAAAAGAAATTGGTGTTGGAAAAATAGCTACTCTTGCTGGAAGATATTATGCAATGGATAGAGATAAAAGATGGGATAGAGAAAAACTTGCATATGACGCAATGGTAAATGGAATTGGTAATAAATTTAAAACAGTTCAAAAAGCTGTTGAAAATTCATATGAAGCTCAAGAGTTTGATGAATTTGTAAAACCAATTGTAATTACTGATGAAGAAGGAAATGAAATAGCTAAAATTAAAGATAAAGATTCAGTAATATTCTTTAACTTTAGACCAGATAGAGCAAGACAAATTGTAAGAGTAATCACAGAACCAGATTTTAGTGAATTTGAAACTGTAAAAATGAACAATTTATATTTTGTTACAATGACTGAATATGATGAAACTTTAAATCATGTACATGTTGCATACAAGCCTCAAGCATTAAAAAATACTTTGGGTGAAGTATTATCAAATAGAGGATATACACAAGTAAGATGTGCCGAAACTGAAAAATACGCACATGTAACATTCTTCTTTAATGGTGGAGAAGAAAAGCAGTATAAAGGTGAAGATAGAATACTTGTTGCATCACCTAAAGTTGCTACATATGACTTAAAACCTGAAATGTCTGCTTATGAAGTAACTGATAAAATTATAGATGCAATCGAATCTAAAAAATATGATGTTATAATCATGAACTATGCAAATGGCGATATGGTTGGACATACAGGAATTATAGAAAAGGCAATTGAAGCTGTTGAAGCTTTAGATACATGTGTTGGTAAAGTAATATCAAAACTAGAGGAAGTAGGAGGAGAAGCTTTAATTACAGCAGATCACGGTAACTGTGAATATATGCTTGATTTAAAAACTGGTGAGGCTATAACTTCGCATTCTACATTTGATGTTCCACTTATAGTTGTATCAGATAGAGTAAAATCTTTAAAAAATGGAAGACTTTGTGATTTAGCACCAACTCTTCTTGCACTTATGGGAGAAGAAAAACCATCTGAGATGACAGGGGAAAGCTTGGTAGAGTTATAGCAGAAAAAATCGTATAATAAAGGAGGCTTTAGATGGAATATAACGACATGGAAGATGAAGAATATGATCCACTTAAAGATACTGGTTCTACTGCCTATTGGATGAATGAATGGGAAAAAGAGAAAGAAGAAAATGAAGAAGAAGAAAAAAAGCTTTCTGAACTTGTTGACATATATGTAAAATGTACTAATCCAAGATGTGGTTATGTAAGTAAAAGCATAAAAAAAGTAGAATATAGATATGTTGATGAAATAATGCAGAAATATTCTAATTCTAAATGCCCTATATGTGGCCATAAAGGTTTTAAACTTATTTCTAAAAAAGAATTTGAAAAACTAGATGCTGAATTTAAGAAAAAACAACATGAAAAAGAAAAAAAGGAAAAATTAGATATAAAAAAGAAGTTAGAAGTTATAAATTCAAATATTAGAGATGATGTTGAAGACTTAATGGAAGATTTGAATTCTAGACTAATTGATGGAAAAATGTCACCAAAAACTTTTGTAAATATTTTTTATAAATTATCTGTAGATATTGCTAAGAGATATACAAAAGATATCCCTGGCAGTCTTGATCCTTCATATTACAAGGCAATTTTATCAATTTGTGATATAGCTTTAGATAAATATAACGTTAAAGAAGATGCTGAAACTATATTAAGGAATATGGATGATGAAATTGAAGAAAACAAGTTATATATTGCTGAATACGAATATTATATAAATGATGAAAAATATTCTATAGCTGACTATGAGATGAGTGAAAGAATAAAAGAATATGAAAATAGTAAAGATAATTTATTTAAACAAGAGAGAATGAAAGAAATAGAAGAGCAATATCAAGATAGAAGAAAAGAATTAGCAGAAAAGGCAGATAAAAGAATTGAAAGAAGAAGGTTAAGAGAGCTTTCTATATAATAATATTTAAGAGGGTTATATATGAATGAAAATGAAATAAAGAATAAACAAATTGAAGAAATAAAAGAAAGTGTCATAAATAAAGTAAGAGATTTGTTTGGTAAAGCTAAAGATGATTTGCAAATTAAACGAAGGCTAAACATTTTAATTCAAAGAGATGTACCAGATATTCTTGAAAGTAATGGCATAAGAAATGTTGATGAAACTGTACAAGATGCACTATTTGAATCTTTAGAACCAGTATATAATTTAGATAAAAACTTAGATGAAAAAGAAAATACCTTTAATAATACACTAAATTATAGTATTGATTCAAAAAGAAAAGAAATTATAAATACTGGCAATGATGATTTAAAACATGAAATTAATGATGTAAATAAAGAACTCTTTATCAGATATTCTGAAGAAAAAGACAAAATTAGTAAAAAAGAAAAAGCTGAACAAGATGAATATTTTACTCACGCGCCTGAATTTAAAAGTAGAGTAAGGCAAATACTTGAAAGAAAAGGTATACAAAATGAAGACGTTATATATGAGATTGAAAATAGAGTAAAAAATACAGTAGGACATATATATGAAGATTATAACGAAGCAGATAAAAGTATATCAAATAATCTAGAAGAAATTTGTGATGAAGAACTAGGTAAATATGAACAACAGGTTACTACAAGTAGACAAGATGTAAAACCTGAAGATAAAGAAAAAAAATTTACAGATCTTTTACAAGATGGTGTTAATTCAGGAAATAAAATTGTTGAAAATGACATAGATAATATAACTAATGAGGGTGAACTTAACAAGTATGAACCTAATAAAAAATATAGTTTACCAGATAATATAATCTACTGATTAATTTGTTATTTGCTATAGTTTTGCTATAGTTAATATATATATATAATAAAAAAATAAGGAGGAATTTTTTATGAAACAATACTTAGAAATAGAATCTATTTATGCAAGAGAAATATTAGATTCAAGAGGAAATCCAACTGTAGAAGTTGAGGCTATTGTAGAAGGAGGATTTGTAGGACGTGCTGCAGTTCCATCTGGTGCATCTACTGGTGCTTTTGAAGCAGTAGAATTAAGAGATGGAGATAAATCAAGATATCTTGGAAAAGGTACAACAAAAGCAGTAGATAATGTAAATGATATTATTGCTCCTGAAATAGAAGGAATGAATGCTTTAGATCAAGTTGAAATAGATAAAGCAATGATTGAACTTGATGGTACTGAAAATAAAGGAAAACTTGGCGCAAATGCTATACTTGGTGTATCACTTGCTGTAGCAAGAGCAGCTGCTGAAGCTTTAGGAGTAAGTTTATACAACTATTTTGGTGGTGTAAATGCTAAGGTTTTACCTGTTCCAATGATGAACATATTAAATGGTGGTAAACACGCAGATAATAGTGTTAATATCCAAGAATTTATGATAATGCCTGTAGGTGCTGATAGTTTCAAAGAAGCTCTTAGATGGTGTGCTGAAGTATTCCATAATTTAAAATCAGTATTAAAAGCAAAAGGACTTGCAACTTCAGTTGGTGATGAGGGTGGATTTGCTCCAAACCTATCTAAAGATGAAGAAGCTTTACAAGTAATTGTTGAAGCAATTGAAAAAGCAGGATACAAACCAGGTGAAGACTTTAAAATTGCAATTGATGCTGCTGCAACTGAGATGTATGATGAAGCTAAGAAAAAAGGTGAAGAAGGAAAATACTATTTCTGGAAATCAGACAAAATGTACACTTGTGAAGAAATGGTTGCTTTCTGGGAAGATTTAGCATCTAAATATCCAATTATATCTTTAGAAGATGGTCTTGCTGAAGAAGATTGGGAAGGATGGAAATTACTTACAGAAAAACTAGGAAATAAAATACAATTAGTAGGTGATGATCTATTTGTTACAAATACAAAAAGATTACAAAAAGGTATTGATATGAAAGTTTCAAATTCAATCCTTATAAAACTTAACCAAATAGGAACAGTAACTGAAACAATAGACGCTATAACTATGGCAAATAGAGCTGGAATGACAGCTGTAGTATCTCACAGATCAGGTGAAACTGAAGATACAACAATTGCAGATTTAGTTGTTGCTATGAATGCAGGACAAATTAAAACTGGTGCTCCTTCAAGAACTGATAGAGTATGCAAATATAACCAATTATTAAGAATTGAAGAAGAATTAGGATCTGTAGCTGAATATGCAGGAAAAAATGCATTCTTTAATTTAAAATAACAATAAAAAATATTCCCAAGTAAATTTATTTGCTTGGAAATATTTTTATATACAAGTAGGGTATAAAAAATAATAAAAAAATACATATCAATTGACACAAGGAATAAAATATAATATACTATAATAGATAAAATTATTGTTACATTTTGTCATAGTTTTTGTATAGGGGGTAAAAATGAAAAAGAAAAGTTTTTTAAAGATTATAGCAGTATTTGTTCTTGTTACTGTTATTTCTGTATCCACATGTATATTTGCAGATGTTGGAAATATAAATAGATACGATAGTGGATCATCATCTAGTAGTTCACATTCTAGTAGTTCTTCTAGCTATTCGGGATCTTCGCACTCAGGAAGTGATTACTCAAGTTCCAGTAGTGAAGGAGGAGGTTCAATATGGGGACTAATAGTAGGAATTATTATTGTGGGAGTAGCAATATTTGTAACTTCTAGAGCTAATGGTAAAACAAACAATAAACATACTGATGCATTAAATAATTTAGTAAATGGTTCAACAGATTCAATAAAAACAAATACGAAGGGTATTGCAGATGAAATTAGACAGACTGATCCAGAATTCTCAGAGGAAAAATTCTTATCTTGGACAAAAGATGTCTTTGTTAAACTACAAGCAGCATGGACAGCAAGAGATTGGAAAATTATTAGACCATTCGAATCAAATGAATTATTTGAACAACATAATGCACAATTACAAGAATATATTAATAACAACAGGATAAACATGATAGAAAGAGTTGCAGTAGAATCAGCTGAATTAATGAGCCATAAAGTAGATGGAGATAAAGAAATTATTGAAGTATACTTAAAAGCTGTTATGAAAGACTATATTATAGATGCAACAACTAAGGAAGTTGTTGAAGGAAATAAAAATACTGATTGGCATATGAGATATAAACTTACATTTGTAAGAAAAAATGGAGTAAAAACTCATGCCGGAACAAGTAATAAATCAACAACTAACTGTCCAAATTGTGGAGCACCAACTGAAATAACATCAGCAGGACAATGTGAATATTGTGGAAGTGTTATAACAACAGGTGAACATGATTGGGTACTTTCAGGACTTGAAGGAATAAAATAATAAATAATAAATAATAAATAAAAAAATAAGGGCTAAGTTATTTAGCTTAGTCCTTAATTAATTTAAGGAGGAATTAAAATGGGATTAATAAAAGCAGCAGTAGGAGCAGTTGGCTCTACTTTACATGATCAATGGAAAGAGGCAATAAGATGTGAAGATATGCCAAATGATGTATTAATGGTAAAAAAGACTACACCAAATGGAGTTATTTCAAATGGAAGTACTGTCATTGTAGGACCAGGACAATGTGCTATTATATATGATAATGGTAGAATAGTAGATGCATCTGCAGAAGAAGGTGTATATACATTTAGTGATTCATCAACACCATCACTATTTGCAGGACAATTTGGTGGAATGTTTAAAGAGATGTGGCAAAGATTTACATATAATGGTGCAACAGCTAAACAACAAGCTGTATTTTTCTTCAATATAAAAGAAATATTAGATAACAAATTTGGAACACCAGCTCCAGTACCATACAAAGATTGGGGGCATCCAATAATGAACGCAAGAACAAATTCATATCTTGCAATGAGTGTTGAAGTAAAATGTTTTGGTAAATATACATTTAGAATTTCAGATCCATTTTTATTTATGTCACAAATAGCTGGAACAGCTGATGTATACAGAAAAGCTGATTTAGTAGAACAAATGAGATCTGAAGTTATAGGGGCTTTCTCTAATGTAATGAACAGCTTAGGAAGTGATAAATACAAAATAGAGGTACTTGAACTTCCAAATAAAACTGATGAAATAAAGAAAATAATGGATGAAAATGTATTTGATGAACCAATTAGAAAAAGAGGTATTTCACTTGTTTCATTTATTGTTGAAAGTTTAACTCTAGATGATAAATCTAAAGAGAAAATTGATAATTATGAAATTGGTGGAGATGCATATCAACAACAAGGTGTAATGACTGGTGCATATGCAAATGCTGTTCAAAATGCAGCTAATAACTCAAATGGTGCAGCAAATGGATTTATGGGAATAGGTATGATGAATATGGCAAGTGGTAATGCTTTTGGTGGCGTTGCAAATGGAAATGGTGCAGCTCCAATGACACCACAACAAGATGCTGCTACAAAAGCTCAAACACCTGTAAAGCCAGAAGTTCCAGTTGAAGCTCCAGCAACACCTGAGGTGGTAGAGGAAAAACCACAAAATAACTCTTGGAAATGTTCTAAATGTGGAACTGAAAATACAGGTAAATTTTGTGCAGAATGTGGTGAGAAAAAAGTAGAAGCTAAATTCTGTACAAATTGTGGAAATAAGCTTGATCCAGATTCAAAATTTTGTCCAGAGTGTGGAACAAAAGCATAGGTTATAACTAATAATATATATAATTTAAATTTTGCTATAGTTAATAAATAAGTGCTAAAGCAATGAGAAGGCAGTTGAAGCTGTCTTCTTCTTTTCTCTTACAAATTTGATTAAATGGAAAATAAAGTCTTAAAAGTGAATTTTTAGGACTTTATTTTTTTCTAAAAATCATGTAAAATAATAATAGAAATTAAAGGTAAATAAAAAAGAACAAAGCTTCGTAAAAGTATTGAAAAAGATTAAAAAATATGGTATAAATGTAGAAAATAAATTTGAAACCAAAATGTCTAGAAATAATAGAAATTTGAGGAAAAGAGGTAATAATGGAGCAAAATAATGAATTAAAATTATTTGAAGATAAAAAAATTAGAGCAAAATGGGATGAAGAAAAAGAAAAATGGTATTTTTCAGTTGTAGATGTGGTTGCAGTTTTAACAGATAATGATTATCAAAAATCTAGAAATTATTGGAAATGGCTTAAAAATAAGTTAATTCACGAAGGCAGTGAGTTGGTTAGCGATACTAACCAACTGAAAATGAAATCTGTTTATGGAAAATATTATAATACTGATGTAATGAATACGGAGCAAGTTTTGCGTTTAATACAATCAATACCATCTAAAAAAGCAGAACCATTTAAACTATGGTTAGCTCAAGTAGGAAAAGAACGAATAGATGAAGCATATGATCCAGAAATAGCAATAAATAGAGCATTAGATATATACAGAAAAAAAGGATATTCAGAAGAATGGATAAATCAAAGGTTAAAAACAATAGATATAAGAAAAGAATTTACGGATGAACTAAAAGAAAAAGAAATAAGCGAGGCAAAAGATTTTGCAATATTAACAAATATTCTAACACAGGCTTGGAGTGGACATTCAGTAAAAGAATATAAAAATTTAAAGGACTTTTTCTTAAAATATTATAGATAAAAAATTATTAATAAAGGGGTGTATGTATGGCAAAGTTATATTTTAGATATGGAACAATGGGATCTGGTAAATCAATAGATTTGTTAAAAGTTGCATATAATTATGAGGAAAGAAACCAAAAATGTTTACTTATGGTTCCAAGTATAGATAACAGATATGGAGTTGGAAAGGTTACAACTAGAATTGGAATTTCAAGAGAGGCATATATAATAAATGAAGATACTAATATTTATGAATATGTATCATCTTTATTAGAAAAGCCAAATTGTATTCTAGTAGATGAATGTAATTTTTTAACTAAAAAACATGTAAATGAATTATCAGATGTAGTAGACTTTTTAGAAATTCCAGTTATATGTTATGGACTTAGATCTGATTTTAAATGCGAGTTATTTGAGGGGTCAGAGGAATTAATGGCAATAGCAGATAAGATTGAAGAAATAAAAACAATATGTGAATGTGGCAGAAAAGCAACTATAAATATGAGATATAAAGATGGGAAAGCAATAATTGATGGTGACAAAATAGTTGTTGGTGGAAATGAAATGTATAAAGCAGTATGCAGAAAATGCTATAAAAAGTATATAGAAAAATAATGGTATTTTTTAAGTCAAAATTAGACAACTTTCTAATTTGACTTTTTTTTGCTTTCGGTGTATAATATAAGCTATGTATATTGAGTTCGTGTTAAAATTATATTTTAGAATATAATAGTAGTAATACTATAATATATATTGATCGTGGTTAAAGTAAATTGAAAAGTAAATATTAAAGGAGGAATAATAATTTAATGGAAGAAAAAAAGGATTACAAAAGAAAGGGGCAAACTGCGCCTTTAACAAAAAGAAATAATTCAAATTCTAGAGGTAATAAAACAACAAGAACAAATAGAAAAGATAAAAATGATGTATTAAATAATAAGGAGTTAGTAAAGGATACGAAGAAGAAATTATTAAAAAAAGGGCCAAATGTTGAATTCTTAAATATGGATACAAGGCCTGTTGTATCTAGATCATCTAAACCTACTGTATTTGCAGATGCTAAACTTAAAGTAATTCCACTAGGTGGTATGAATGAAATTGGTAAAAATATGACTGTTTTTGAATATAAAGATGAAATAATAGTTGTAGACTGCGGACTTGCATTTCCAGAGGATGATATGTTAGGTGTTGATTTAGTAATTCAAGATATAACATACTTAGAAAGAAATAAAGATAAAGTAAAAGCTTTATTTATAACTCATGGGCATGAGGATCATATAGGTGCAATACCATATTTCTTAAAGAAAATAAATGTACCAATTTATGGAACAAAATTAACATTAGGTCTAATCAAAGCAAAATTGATAGAACATCACTTAGAAAAAAGTACAAAGCTAAAATGTGTAAAACCACGTGACGTTATAGCTTTAAAACACTTTAAGGTAGAGTTTATAAGAATGACACACTCAATTGCAGATGCAGCAGGACTTGCAATAAAGACACCTGTTGGAACAGTAGTGCATACAGGAGATTTCAAGGTAGATTATACACCAATAGATGGAAAACCAATGGATTTTGCAAGACTTGCAGAACTTGGTGAAGAAGGTGTAACGCTTCTAATGTCTGATAGTACAAATGCTCAAAGAGACGGATATACTATGTCAGAAAGTATAGTAGGACATGAGTTTGATAAAATATTTACAAACTGTAAAAAAAGAATAATAGTTGCAACATTTGCATCAAATATACACAGAATGCAACAAATAATGAATGCTGCTGTAAAATGTAACAGAAAAGTATCAGTTGTTGGTCGTAGTATGATAAATGTTCTTGCAGTTTCACAAGAACTAGGATATTTAGAAGTACCAGAAGGAACTATTATTGATATAGATAAAATAAATAACTATAATCCTGAAGAATTATTAATAATTACAACTGGAACACAAGGTGAACCAATGTCTGCACTTAGCCGTATGTCAGCAGGTGAGCACAAAAAGGTTCAAATAACACCAGATGATTTAGTAATTTTCTCATCATCTGCTATACCTGGTAACGAAAAATCAATTGATAAAGTAATTGATGAACTAGAAAAATTAGGTGCTGAAGTTATATACAATCAACTTGCCGATGTACACGTATCAGGTCATGCTTGCAAAGAAGAATTAAAATTAATGTTATCATTAGTAAAACCAAAATATTTTATGCCAGTTCATGGTGAGTATAGATTTTTAAAAATGCATGGCGAACTTGCAGTCGAAACAGGTACACCAAAAGAAAATATATTTATAATGGAAAATGGTAGAACACTTGAAATTGGAAAACATGATGCTAAAATTACAACTCAAGTACCTTCTGGTATGATACTTGTAGATGGACTTGGTGTTGGTGATGTTGGAAATATTGTAATTAGGGATAGGCAGTTATTATCTGAAAATGGTGTTATAATAGTTGTTGTAACACTAGATAGAAAAACAGCAAAGGTAATTTCAGGACCAGATATAGTAACTCGTGGGTTTGTTTATGTAAGAGAAAGTGAAGACTTAATGGAAGAAATAAAAGAAGTTGCAAAAGATGAACTTGATAGATGCGATAAAGAAAATATTCGTGAATGGTCTAATATAAAATCAAATCTAAGAGATAACTTAATGCGTTTTGTATATTCTAAAACAAAACGTCAACCAATGATACTTCCAATATTAATGGATGTAGATTTAGATAAAAATAGAAATTAATATTTAAGGTGATTGAAAATGGATGAAAATTTAAAAGAAAAATATGAGAAACTTGCAAATTTAATATTTCCAGATGTAACAGAAACTGTAGAAGATTTAGAAAAAAGATATCCTGAAAGAAATTTAAAAGAAGGAGCGTGCGTAACACGTTTTGCTCCTTCTCCTACAGGATTTTTACATACTGGAGCCTTGTTTACTTCACTTATAAATAAAAAACTTGCAAATCAAACAGGTGGGGTATTTTTTCTTAGAATAGAAGATACTGATAGAAAAAGAGAAGTAAAAGATAGTGTAAAAGACTTGACTACCCAAATGAGAGAATTTAATATTTCACCAGATGAGGGAGTTATTGAAGAAGGAAAAGAAATTGGTGATTATGGTCCATATACTCAAAGTAAGAGAGAAAAAATATATAGAATTTGTGCAAAACATTTACTTTTAAAAGGACTTGCATATCCATGCTTTTGTACACCAGAAATGTTGCAAAAAACACATGATTATCAAGAAGAACATAAAATTGTACCTGGGTATTACTCAGTATATGCAAAATGTAGAAATATATCAGTTGATGAATATATATCAAGGATTGAAGCTGGAGAAAAATATATTTTAAGATTTAGATCAAATGGATCTCACTTAAAAAAAGTAAGTTTTAAAGATGGTATAAAGGGAAAAATTGATATTGCACAAAATGATCAAGATATAGTAATCATAAAATCAGATGGACTTCCAACTTATCATTTTGCACATGTTTGCGATGATCATTTTATGAGAACAACACATGTTATAAGGGGAGAAGAATGGGTATCTTCAGTTCCTATTCATTTAGAGTTGTTCTATGCTATGGGATTTAAGGCACCAGTGTTTGTACATATTCCAAGTATAATGAAATTAGATGGAACATCTAAAAGAAAGCTTAGTAAAAGAAAAGATAGTGAAGCTGCTGTATCATATTTCTTAAAAGCAGGATATCCAGTGGAATCAGTAAATGAATATCTTTTAACTCTAATTAATTCAGATTTTGAAAACTGGAAAAGAGCTCATAAAAATGAAAGTAATGATTTATTTGAACTTAAGTTAAAAAAGATAAATACATCAGGTGCGTTATTTGATAATGTAAAATTAAATGATGTATCAAAAGAAGTAATATCAAGAATGAATAGTGATGAAGTATTAAAAGCTGTTCTTGATTGGGCAAAAAAATATAACGAAGAAGTATATAACCTAATTTCAAAAGATGAGGCGTATAGCAAAAAAATCTTTGCTTTAGAAAGAGATGGAGCAAAAAAAATACGTAAAGATATATATAAATGGGAAGATATTATACCTACTTTCTTTTATTTCTTTGATGAGTATTTTAAAGAAGATATAAAAGAAGGATATGACTTTAGAATTACAGATAAATTGACTAAAGAAGTTATTTTAGATGTAATAGAGAAATATTCTAGTGTATATAACGAAAATGATGATAAAGATACTTGGTTTAATAGAATGAAAGAACTTGCAAATAATCTTGGATTCTGTACTAATATGAAGGAGTACAAAGAAAATCCAGACAATTTTGTAGGAAGTATTGCAGATTTTTCAGATATAATAAGGACTTCTGTTACAAATAGACATAATACACCAGATATATATGAAATAATGAAAATACTTGGAAAAGATAAAGTTATTAGTAGGTTTGAAGGAGCAAAAGATAATATATAATTAAAAAGGATAAACTATGTTTTATATAGTTTATCCTTTTATTCATCTAATTCATCAAATAAAGTATCATTAAAAAAATCATATACTTTAATATTTAACCCTTTACATATATATTGTAATGTTTGGAGTGTAATAGTTTTAGTGTTTTTTCTCATAAAATTATCAATTGTTAATTGTGTAATACCAGATAGTATACATAATTTGTCAAGAGTGATATTTCTTTCATTACATAATTTTAATATTTTTTCTCTTGTTGCATCTCCAATATTCATAGGTACCACCTTAATATATAAAACATTATATCAAACTTTTTTCACAAAAATTAACCTAAAAAGGTTGACCAGCTTAAAAATATATAATATAATGGCGGATTGTACGTGAAGCCGAACACCAAGTAAACTAGAAAATTTACTTGGTGTGTTGTGTACATAAAAATTGACATAGAATAAAAACTCATGTTACAATATTATTACCAAAAAAATTGAAAGGAGTTTTTATCTATGTCATATAATCATTTTAACATAAATGATCGAATTTGTATAGGAGAATATTTAAGAAAAGGGTATTCAATTAATAAAATGGCTTCTTTAATGAAAAGAGCTAAGTCTTCAATTAGTGAAGAAATAAAAAAGCATACAATTACTAATATTGGTTACATTCCAAGAATAGCTCAAGAAAGAGCTGATAAAAGCAGGAAAAAATTCTAGATATAATTATAAAATAAATGATAAATTAAAAAAATATATTATTGAAAAATTAAAAGAAACATGGTCTCCAGAGCAAATATCTAATAGACTAAAAATTGATTTTCCTGATGATGTAACAATGAGAATTTCTTTAAAAAAAATATATATGATGATATATGCTGGAGAGTTAGAAGTTATTACAAAAAATGATTTGCGAAAAAAAGGTAATTTTATTTTAAGTGGTAAAATTCAAAAAGTAGAATCAAATATATCTGGAAATTCTGCTACTTGTGCAGTATACTTAAAGACAGAAGATAAAGAAACTCAAATTATAACAGTATATTTGAAAAAGCATAATAATAATTGGTTTATTGAAGAAAAAGGATTATATTTAAAAGATTGGAGTATACAAGTTCCTGGCGATAGTAATTTATATATTAATGAAACTCTTGTAGATAAAAAATATATATCAGGAAGCTCAGGAAATTTTGATGTATATACAATACCTGCTATAGCACCAGAAGTATTTAATAACAGTAGCTTTTATATACCTAGACATTAAAAACAGTGAAATTAAAATGTAATATTTATGAAATCAAAAAGATACAATAAAATAGTTATGTAGGCTTGCGTTTTTTTTTTTTTTGTATATACTGTATATGTTAAAAGTATAATATATATTGAAAAACTAAGATAATTGCAAAAATTAATACGGATATGAAATAGAAGTTTTACTTTATAATTTAAAATAAAAAATATTAAAAAAGGACTTGACTTAACTTAGTAAGTTTTAGTATATCCTATACATGGTATAAACATACAAAAAAGATATGTTAAAAATATGTTTTTTGTAGCTTGAGAGGAGGTGAAATATAACATGAAAAAGAAACTAGTAATAATTACTATAATAATAGTTTTTATTGTAACCGTTATAATAGTTACTATTAATATAAAATCAAAAAATTCATTTGTAGCTGATAATGATATTAAGAAAAATGAGAATAATTCAATTAGTAAATCAGATAAATTAACAGAATCTAAGCCAGAAGAATTTTCTTCAAATATCAGAGATGACGGGAATATGGATATAATTGCTTACAACGGTGAAGCCAACATTATAAACGTTCCCGATTCTGTTGACGGTAAACCAGTTATTGAAATAAGAGGATATTTTTTAAGAGGTAACAAGAATGTTGTTGAGATAAATATTCCTGATACTATAACAAAGATAAGCAGTGAAGCTTTTGAATTTTGTACCAATCTTGAAAAAATAACAATGGGCAACGATGTGCAGAAAATTGGACAATCTCTTTGCCGTGGTGATTCAAAACTAAAACAAGTTGCGCTTTCACAGTCGTTATCGGAAATTTCACATTATGCTTTTCAGAATTGCACCTCACTTGAAGAAATTACAATTCCCGACAGTGTTACAACAATAGGTTTTGCTTTCTCGGGATGTACGGCTCTTAAAGAAATACATATGACAGATTCGGTAACATTCATAGGAGTACCAGAGGATGACAATGAATGTAATATTTTTGAAGATTCTGATAATCTTACAATTTATGCACCTGTAGGCTCATATGCTGAACAATATGCCAAGAGCAATAATATTCCTTTTGTGGCAGAGTAAAAAAATATACTAAAATTTATTTTTTAGTGGTTTATACGTCTTGAATTTACTGATAGAATTTTGATATAGGAGAATGTTTATGAGAAAAAAGGGAATTTCATTGATTATGATAATTGTTATATTATTAGTAACTATATTAACAATTACTACAGCAATATTTGTTATTAATAGTATATATAATAATTCTAATAATGATAAAAATATAGAAAATGATATAAATAACATAAATTCATTAAATCAAGAAAATAGTAATACAGAAGATTTTATATTTGTAGTAGATGATATATTTACAATAGCTGTCAAAGGGACAGCTCCTACTGGAAAGGTTATAAAAGGTAATATTAAGGTAGGAGATGAAGTAAAAATTATCCAAGATGATAAAATAATTCCATGTAGAATAAAAGGTATAGAAAAACAAAAAGAAGAAAAGGAATCAGCAACTGAAGGAGAAGGTGTTGTTATAATTTTGGGTAACAATATTTCAAGGAGTGAAATTACCAGAGGACAAGTTATTACCAATTCTAGTAATGTAAAAAGTGCTAATAAATTTAAAGCTAAATTACATATGGCAAATGAGGAAGAGGGATTTGAGGAAAAAATTTTAACTAACAATTCAAAAATTTTATTTGATTTCTATGACACTATTAAAATAAATTCCAAAATTAAATTTCTAGATAATATAAATGAAGCAATGCCAGGTGATAACTTAAATGTTGAAGTGGAGCTCGAAAATAACGTGCCTATTTTTAAAGATGCTAATTTTAATATTGTTGAGGGAAATACTAAATATGCTACATTAACAGTGACAGAAATAAATTAAGTATTTTATAGGAGGAAGAATGAAAATGAGAGGAAGAATAATAATACCAATGATTTGTTTATGTTAGTTGCTACATTTTTTGCTGTAACATCATTAAATAATATTTATGCAGCAGGTGAGGAAAAAAATATAACTTTTGAAGACGAAAATTTATATAATGCTATAAAAGAAAAGATTGGTGATAAAATATTATCATCAAATGATAGTACAAAAACAATAACAATGATAGAAGATGATATTAACAGTATTAAAAGTTTGGATATGACTAGCAAGAATATTACTAATATAAAAGGTATAGAAAATTTTACAGAGTTAGTTAATTTATATTTAGATCATAATAATATAAGTTATACTACAATATTAGATAACGAATTAAAATATATTTTTGATGTAGAGCTAGCTATAGAGTCGGATGGTATTGTTGCGCATCAAAATCTTAATATTAATATTTCAATTAGAATAGTAGAATTACCAAAAATATTTATTCAATCAAAATATAATAATAGCAAATTGTATACATCAGAAGAGTATATTCTAGAAAATTGTACTTTAAGTGCTGATGGCAGTAATATTATAGTAGATGAAGGTGCTGCATCAGCGAGCTTCCAAATATATGGAGAAGAAGGATAAGCTAGAGGAACAAAACTTAATATATCAGTAGTAGGACAAGTAGAAGATGTACCACCACAAATTAATGATAATGATGATGAATAAAATATTAGTTTGCAAGAAAAAAATAAACAAACAGAAAATAATATTGAAGAAAATAGTGAAAGTCTAGAAAATCCAAAAAATGGAGATATATTATTTTTTGGTATATCAATACTATCAGTTGCTATAGTTGTATATGTCATTTCATCAAAAATTTTTCAAAATATAAAAATGGGTTAACAATAAATTAATAAAACAATTAAATTTTATTGGGTATAAAAATTTAGAGGGGGATATAAATGTTAAAAAATAAAAAATTAATATTTACCTTAATTATAGTATTAGTATTGGGTTTAGTTTTAGGAATTATACTTATTGTTAAGAAAAATAGCATCAAAACAAACGATATTAACAAGGATACAAATATTGAACAAGATGAGAAAGAAAATAACAATATTATAATTGATGGAGTAGAATATATTGATACTTCAAGGAATTTTAAAGATGTAGATGCTAGAAATTTCACATTTTATGTTGATAAAGAACATAAGAAAAATATAACATTTAGTTATAAAAAAGAGGCTGGAGAAAAAGAGAAGGTATCATTAAAAAAGATTTTGAACTATGATAAAAGTATAGGTGCTGTATTTACATACAATGTAAAAGTAAGTGGTACATATGGACATGAAAATTTAGAAATTTGCGTTTCAGATGAAAATTATGAAACACCAGATGGTGAAAAAATAATAACACAAAATAAAGAAATGATATGGTCTGAGAATGGTATTACATGTTATGTAGAAAAATATAAAGGATTTTATACGCATCAATTTATTGTAAATATTGATGGTACAGAAGTAGCATTATATTGTTCTTATAAAGAAAAAAATGCAAAAATAATAAAAACAGGAGTAATGGAATTAATTAATCATTTAAGTGTTAACAAAAATGTAGGTTATTATTTAGATTATTATTTAAATCAACAAGGTACTAAGAATGTCACAATTAAATCATATAAATTAATTGAGTATGTAAGTACTGATTATAGTGAATATAATTCTTGTTTAGCAATAAATAATTATGACATAATATATAGAAAATATTCTAACTTTGATTATGAAAGTACATATCCAAAACTTACTAATTATAAAGAAATTGGTAATAGCAAAATTGGATATCAAGTTTATGACGATTTTGTATCTGATACCTCAAGGCGCGAATTATATATATATGTATATACAAGTTATATACGAGAAGATGGTGATATCGGTTATTGTAATCCAGCTTTCTTTAAATATAGGTATAGTAAAGATGATAATATTTTTCCTGAAGAAATAGTAAAAGCTGTAGTTGATTCTTTAGTTTTTTTTAATACTGATAAAAAATAGTTTGTAATAAGATGAATTTAATATAGTCGAGGGAAATATCAAATATGCTACACTAACAGTGACAAAAATAAACTAAGAAATTAAATGTTTTATGCGAGGTGAAAAATATATGAAAAAATTCTTAATAGTATTATCTGTAGTAATTGCACTATGTATAGGTTTTGTTGTGTTTATGACATGTGGAAATAAAAAAACAACTGCTAAATTAATTAAAGAATATGAAAGTAAAGGAATGAAAGTAGCTTCTGTAGAAGATGACTTAAAATTTGACTTTAATGATTCGTATAAAACTTGTGAGCTTAAGGAAGTAAATAAAGTTTCAAATTTTGATGTCGTTGTCATACCTGAAGAGGTAGAAGGGTACAAAGTAACTTCAATAGGCATGTGGGCATTTGGTGCAGATGATGATCTTTATGGTAATAAAAGAGAAGATAGTGTGTCAAGTACCGTAAAGGAAGTAGTAATACCTGATACCATTATTGATATAGATGAGCAAGCTTTTCAATTTTGTGAGAATTTACAAAAGGTTATATTTGGTAAAAATATAGAACATATTGATGAGGATGCATTTTTAGGATGTACTGCTTTAGAAGAGTTAAATCTAAGTGAAACCAAGTTAGTTCATTTTAAAGATGGTGTATTTGATAAGTGTACTTCGCTTAAGAAAGTAGTTTTACCTAAACAGTTAGAAAGTTTAGCTATGGGAGATTTTAGTGGTTGTTATAATATAGAGGAATTACATATTCCTGGGTCTGTAAAGAAAATTGATAATAGCTTATATTCATTTATGGAATCAGGTTCAGGCAAAAATATGGAAGATTGTTTAACAATTTATGCTCCTAAAGGTTCTTATGCTGAGGAGTTTGCAAAAGAAACTAATACTTCATTTGTAGCCGAGTAATAGATAGTTATAATATGTGATATAAGAATGGAGATAGAATAATAATGAAAAAAATAGTAATGTTGGTTATATCATTTTTATTAGTTGTGGCCTATTGTTCTACTATAAAAACAAGTAGAATTAATGCTACAAATAAAGATGAAGTAAAAGAAATTAAATTTGAAACAAATATTGTATATCTGTATTTAAAAGAGAATTATGAATATATTTTAGCAGATGATGAAAATCTAACTTTAAAAATGACACAAGAACAGATTGAAAAAGTAGATAAAGTGTTAGGGATGGAGTTAACTGATAGTGATGAAAATGATATAGAAAAATTAGCTGATTTAAAAGTGTTAAGTACTTTTCCTAATTTAAGAATTTATGGTACAAGTTTTTGTTCTATTTTTGATAAAAATATAAATGATCTTAAGTATTTTGATGATTTAAGCGATTTAACTTTGGAAAGATTAAAATTTAATACTGATATATCATGTATAACTAAATTTACTAATTTAAAAAATTTACGTTTAATAGGTTATACTGAGGAAGATAGTTGTGAGCTAGGGTATGGACTATTAGATATAAGTCCATTAAAAGAATTAAAAAATTTAGAAAGGCTGGATCTATCAATAGGTACTTTGAATTCTGATTATTTAGAAAATATTAAGGAAATTATTTCTAATAACAAAAAATTAGAAAAACTAAAAATTAGACTTTATTCAGTAGATAAAAAAGTAAAATTACCTGATATATTTAAAAATCAAAATGATATGGAATTTTTTAATGAAGATCAAAAAAAAGTCAAATTTGATGAAGATGGAAATATTATTTTAAAAAAAAATGTAGATAAATTTTCTAAAGAATATTGTACAATAAAGTATAGTAATACTGGTATTGATGATTGTGAACTCTCTATATATTGGATATCTCAAGAAGAATTTGATTCATTATTTGAAGAATATGATATAGGTAGTGAAAATAAATATTACGATACAAATAAAGATAATAATATATCAAAAATATATAAAATAGTTATACCTGTAGCAAGTATTGTTATGTTAGCTGGTATAGGATTAATTATTGTTAAAAAGTATAAATCAAAAAATAGTTTATAGTAAAATCATATTAAAAAATACAATTATCATAAAAGCTGTTAAAATAGCTATTTTATGGTGATTGTATAATTTTTTACAAAACTAACTCTATAAATAGGTTTTTGGTGTATTGAATATTTTTTTATTATGTGTTAGTATGAGTGTATAAGCATATAAGTATGTTAAAAACAAATAATGCTTAATAAAGATAGGTTAGGTTTTAACGGAAAATAATAGTAAACAAAATAATAATATAGAAAATTGGTCTGAAGGAAATGTACATTTAAAAAATTTACTTTTAAGTTGTATAGATAATAATGTACAATCCATGTATTCATGTGCAGGACATGGTATGAAAAAGTTAGCATACATAACACTAAAAATGGATGAAAGTACCATTCCTAAAATTTACAATATAATAAAATCTTTGCATGAAAAAGATGATATATCATATAGATTTGCACAAAAAGAATAAGGAAAAGATGCAAGCTTTACCGTGTTATATGGCTAAAGAAAATTTAAGAGATAATTATATGGATGTTATTTCTGAATCATTAACTAAAGAAGCTAATTTAGATGAGTTACCAAATAATTTAAGAACAGTTATTAAATTAAGTGAGATATTTAGGACTAATGAAATTCGATATGATTTAGAATATAGTTTAGGTAAAAAAAGAAATTTAACAATTGATAATTTAAAATTTGCAGATAAAGTACATTTATATAACGAGGATTTTAAAAGTATGGGATTTAAAATAAAAAAAGATTTAACAAATAATCCAGTGTATCAGATGAAAGGATTAAAATCTGGTGCTAAAGAACAAACAATGTTAAATAGTATATTATCTTTTGTATCTAAAAGATATCCTAAAAAGCGAGAAGATTCTTTTTTTGAAGAGTTACATGATATGAAAAAAGATGTTGAGTTTATGGGCAAAACATCAGAATTAACAAAAATAAATGAAAAACAAAAAGATGTTAAAGAAATTGGATAAGGTGATTTAAAATGGAATGGAAATATGTAAAAAATATAAATGAAAATGAAATTGTAGAAGTCGAGAAAAAGTATAATATTAATTTACCAGAAAGTTTAAAAAATATTATTTTAAATTATAATGGAGGAAGGCCTGATAGAAGAATTTTTGATACTACAACAAGTAAGGAAAGAGTTATAAAATCATTAATATCATATAGTGATAAAGATAAAGAAAATATACATATTTTTTCTGACTTTTTTAAAAGAGGATATATTCCATTTGCTATTACTCCGTTTGGTGATGTCTTGTGTATGAAAAAAGGTGAAAAAATATATATTTTGATGCATGAGACCGATGAGTTTGATTATGTATGTAATAATTTAGATGAATTTTTTAAAAAATTATATAAATAAAAATTTTATTATATTAAAAATATGAAAAAACACTGATTTGATAGCTATTATTGTTACTATTCAGCCTAGAATATAAAATTTTGGTAACAAAATTATGTTACTGTGGATAAATATAGTTAAAAGGAACATAAAATTAATCAATAAAATATGTATTTTTAAGAAAAAATGTGAAAATGTGGATAGTTTTCTTTCACTTTTACATTTTTTCTTTTTTACCCCAATTTTGTAACATAAATTTAATTTGCCTTCTTTAAAATATGTTGTATAATATATTTAAAGGACGGTGATAAACTATGACATCTATTGGACAAATGAATGATATATTTAAGCAATTAGAAGAATGTATAAAAAAATGTGATAGTTTATCACAAGATATTAAAGTAATAAAAAAAGGACATAAACAAGAAATTAAAAAAATAAATAATAATTTTAAGAAAGAAAAAGTTCAACTTAATTCACAAATAGCTTCTTTAAATAAGATAATTGTTCAAAAAGACGGGAAAATAGAAAAATTGGAAAATGAAGTTGATAGATTAAAAAAACAAATAAATAACAATAGTAACAATTCTTCAAATCCACCCTCTACCGATATAAAAGCTAATAAAAAAATAGTAAACAATAGAAAAGAAACAAAAAATAATGTTGGTGGACAAAAAGGTCATAAAGGTATAACATTATCTAAAAAATATGTAGAAGACAATATAAAAAATAAAAACTTTGAACATGAAATTGTGCATATCGGAAAAATATCAAATAAGTACAATTCAAAATTTAAATTAGATATCTCTGTAAATGTAATTGCTACAGAGTACAGATTTTATGCAGATGAAAATGGAAAGATAAATATTCCAAAAGAATTTCAAAGCAACGTGCAATATGGTTCAGAAATAAAGACTTTATGTTCAGTGTTAAATACAGAAGGAATAGTAGCAATAAATAGACTAACAGATTTTGTTAGTTCGATTTTGCATGGAAAGATCAATATATCTAATGGAACAATAGTTAATTTTGTAAAAGAATTAAGTAAAAAGATATCAAAGCCACTTAAAGAAATAGAAAAGAAAATATTGAACTCAAATTTAATGCATACAGATGCAACTCCAGTAAGATGTGATAATAAAAATATATCAGTAAGAAATTACAGTACAAAAGAATATACTTTGTTAAAAGCTACAAAAAGAAAAAGTAAAAAAGATATAGAAGAAACAAATATATTACCAAAGTATTGTGGAAATTTAATACATGATCATGAAACTGTAATATACAATTATTGAAAAGGACACGGAGAATGTAATGTTCATTTGTTAAGATATCTTACAGCAAATTATGAAAACACAAATAATAAGTGGTGTAAAGATATGAAAAATTTTCTGGTATCATTAAACAATATGAAAAAAAGAAAAATAGTAAAAGGTATAAATCATATTACTAAACAAGATTTTAAAAAATATAGTATGAGATTTGATGAAATAGTGGAAAGTGGCATTGAAGAAAATAAAAAAGTAAAGTCAAAATATTATAAGCAAGAAGAGAAAAAATTATTAGATAGATTAAAGAAATATAAGTCAAATCATCTACTATTTATAGAAAATTTTGAAATACCTTTTGATAATAATTTATCAGAAAGAGAATTAAGACATGTAAAATCAAAACAAAAAATATCAGGATATTTCAAAAGCATAGAAGGTGTTCAAAATTACTTAGATATAAAAAGTATTATACCTACATGTAAAAAAATTGAAAAAAATTTTTATACAACTATAAAAAATATATTTGATAATACCCCAGTTACAATTTAATAACTGGGGATAATTAGATTGCATAGGCTGAATAGTAACTATACATATATAAATCTTTTTAACAAATTTTAAAAATATATTGAATATTTCATGTTATTAAAGTATACTTAAATTAAGTGTATTAGTTTTAGGAGATTTTAGATAATATGAAAAATTATAAATTAAGAAAAGGAATTTCTTTGATAGTGCTTATTATTACTATAATAGTAGTTATTATTTTAGCTGCAACTGTAATATATATGCTTTTAGAATGTGCTTAAATTTAGAAAAAGTTGAAATAAAAAGTAATATAACATCGTTACCGAGTCTTTGTTTTAGATCCTGTAGTTCTCCTAAAGAGGTAAAATTACCAGATTCTTTAAAGAGTATTTCAGATGAAGCTTTTTTGGAATGTTCTAGTTTAAAAACTATTGATATACCAGATGGAGTTACAAGCATTGGAACTAATTGCTTTAATGGTTGTAAGTCTTTAGAGAGTGTAAAATTACCAAGTGGCTTAACAAAAATACAAGGTTCTACATTTAGTAGTTGTGAAAAATTAAGTCAGATAAATATACCTGATAATGTTACAAGTATTGGTGCAAGTGCATTTTCAGGTTGTAAATCTTTAAGTGAAATTACTATTAAAAATAATGTTCAAACGATGGGTAGAGGAGTTTTTGCCAATGATAAGAATTTAGTAATAAATTGTGAGGCAAGTAAAAAGCCAGGTGGTTGGGATGAAAATTGGAATCAAGATGGACCAACTACTGTAAATTGGCGATATACAAAGAATTAATTGTAATAATAAAAATAGAATAATTATATAATATAAATAAAGCCACGTGTTTGTTAAAGTAAGCCTTTTTTCTTTTACTTTGTATTATAACACGTGGCTTTTTAATTGTCTAAATCCTCAAACAATATATCATAAAAAAATCATATATTTTAATATTTATCTTTCACATTTTAAGAAATGATTTTTTAAGTTTCTACTATCTTGATTATATTTTAATTTATTATTTATATGTATCAAAAACGTGAAACTTTATTTTTTAGTATTGACATATATATTAAAAATATATAAAATATTTGTGTTAGTAGTTAACAATAATAAACATTTTGTATTAAGTAAAAAGGAGCAATTATGCAAAATTTAAAAGAAAATATAGAAAAATTAAATAATTACCTTTCAGATACTAGTTATAATGATATAGATATAGTAGATTTAATAAAATATTTATCAAGCAAGTTTGGTGTAAAACAAGAAATTCAAAAAGAAAAGTATCAAAGGTTAGAAGAATATATAGGAGATAGCAAAAAAGTATTACTCGTTCTTGTAGATGGTCTTGGGTATTATAGGGTAAATGAATTAAGTGATAATTCAATATTAAAGAAAAATTTAAGGACAGGTATAAGAACAGTAAATCCAACTTCAACAGCATGTGTACTTACAAGTGTATGTAGTGCAAAGTATCCATCAGAACACGGAATTTTTGGATGGTGGCAGTATTTAAGAAGCCAAAAATTAAATTATTGCCCACTTCCTATGGTTGAAAGAAAAACAGGGAAGAAAGTTGAAGATAAAGGAATTAATATAAAAGAAGTATTTGAATTTGAAAGTATATTTGAAAAATTAAATACTACTGTTAATATTTCAATGCCTAGGGAATTAATATCATCTAGTTATTCTAGAATGTTCTCAGGCAGTAAAGCAAATACTCATGGCTTTTATTCTATTAGAGAAGGTTTTATGAACATGTCTAAAAAACTAAAAAATTCAGATACGTCTTTTAGCTATTTATATACTGATGGACTTGACGCTGCCTCTCATATGTATGGAGTAAATAGTCAAGAAGTTAAAAATATTATATCTGAAGTTGAAGAGGGTATAAAATTTATAAAGAACGATAATGATGATGTAAAAGTAATTGTGATAGCTGATCATGGACAAGTTGATATGGTAAGTATGATGTACTTAAATCAAAATACAGATTACACTAAATATTTTTATGCACTTCCAAGTATAGATACAAGAATGATAAGCTTCTTTGTAAAGGATGAAGCAAAAGAAGAATTTGAAGAAAAATTTTTAAGTGAATTTAATAAAGATGTAATTTTATTAAAAAAATCAGAGATAGAAAAATATAAAATATTTGGAAATACTAAATTAAGTAAGAAGGCTAAAGAAAATTTAGGGGAATATATAGGAATAGTTGTAAATGATAAATTTATGGTATGCGATAAAATAAACATAGAAGATTGTTTAAATACAAAAGGGAATCACTCTGGACTTACTAAAAAAGAAACAACTATACCACTTATTGTAATATAGTAAGGTGATAAAATTGGATAATGTATTAAATGAAAATGAAAAAATAATTAATAATATAAAAGCAAGTATGAGTTTTGAAGGAATGAATTTAGATAAAAGTGATATAGATTTAATAAATAGTTTTTTAGACAATAAAATAACTGAACAAGAGGGAATAGAAATTATAAAAAATGAATTTAAAAATATGTAAAGAGGGAAGTATATGTATGATGTTATAAATTCAAGGTATACATACAAAGGTACGGATGTACTTGTAAACAAACTAGATATTAAAGATGAGAAGAAATTGGAAAAGTATGAACGAAAAATGGTTGCTTTTAAACTTGCAACTATTAATGAGGTGGAATTTCCTAAAGTATTTGATGAAAAAAGACTTAAATTCATTCATAGCTATCTTTTTTGTGATGTTTACGATTTTGCAGGTATGTATAGACTTGAAAATATTATTAAAGAAAACTTTGTTTTTTCACAGTATGAATATATAGAAGAAAATCTAAAAAGTGTAATGAGTAAAATAAATTTAGAAGAGTTTAAAAAAATGAATTTTGATGAATTTATAAAAATGATTTCGTATCTTATGACAGAACTTAATGTAATACATCCTTTTAGAGAGGGAAATGGAAGAGCTATACGTGAATTTATTCGTGAACTTATGCTTGAGTGTGGTTATGAAATTGACTTTTCAAAAATTGAGTATGATGAGGTTATAAAAGCAAGTAAAGAGGCTATTTTAGATGATACATATCAAATAGAACTTCTTAAAAAAAGTTGTAAAAAAATCAATATATTCTAAAAAATGTAAAAAAATACATTTATTGGTTCCAAAAAGTGTAAAAAAGTACATTTTTTGGAACGTATTAATTTTATGGGTTAGCTGTATTTAAATGTCAGTATGTACAATTTGTATTAGGAAATATCAGAGTAAATAGTTGCCTTATATTTATTCTTTTATGTATTTTTTTACTAAATTATTTTCTTTTTCTAATTGTTTTAAACTTTTTTTGCAATTACATCTCTAATATTTTTTTCAATATTATAATGAGTCGTATTTGCCTCTTTTTCTGTAGAAATATTATCTCTTTTTAACTTCGATTCAGTTTGCGTAATACGAAATAAATTAGCCGAAAGTTCTTCATTTTCCATATTGTCTAAAATATCTTCTCTATATCTTAAGCACTTTCTTTTTGCAATATCATCAGCAGTTTCACCATTGTATAGTCCCTTATATCCAGAATTATGGAATTTATCAAAATTTTTTACTTCTGCTCTTTTTGCTGTTTGAACTACACCTTCAAATTTTCTCCATTCTTTATAATCTAAAACTATTTGTAGTTCTCTAGCACTCCAATATTCATTTCCATTTTTCACATATATTTTTTCTTTGCCAATGGGGTACCTAGCTATAATTTTTGATAATACGCTAAGAAGTATATTTTCTAGTTAGAAATAAAATTGAAAGTAATAGAATGTTATTTATTCTCATTTTGTGTAAATGTTTAAAAAAATGATTTTATCAGGTAATATATTAAAAATATATTTAAAGATTTTTTAGAAATATTTGTATAAAAATTTACTTTCTATTGTTAAAATATAATCTTTGTGATATAATAGTGCTATGAAATAAAAAATATATAAAAACTATGACGAGAACGAGTAATTATAAGCCAAATATAAAGCGAGCTAGGGACGGTGAAAGCCTAGTTAGATTAACTTATAGTGAAAATCATCTCCGAGTTGCTAGCTGAAATAATAGTAAGCGTCGCCGTATTCCTTACGTAATAAAGGACACATATGTTGGTATGTTGTATATATAAGGTATAGATAGTTTCGCACGTAACCTTTGTATACAGGTATGTGCGTTTTTTATATATTTTTTTAAATTTAAGGAGGATATAAAAATGGAAGAAAAAAAGGACTATTCAAAAACTTTAAATTTGCCTAAAACTGAATTTGAAATGAGAGGAAATCTAACAAAGAAAGAACCAGCAATCCTTGATAACTTTATTAATAAAAAAATATATTATTTAGCACTAGAGAAAAATAAAAATACTGGTAAAAGATTTGTGTTACATGATGGGCCTCCATATGCTAATGGGGATATCCATGCAGGTCATGCATTAGATAAAATTTTAAAGGATATAATAATTCGTTATAAAACAATGAATGGATATTATGCACCTTATGTACCAGGTTGGGATACACATGGTCTACCAATAGAAAAGAAAGTTCAACAAGATAAAAAAATAACTAAAGATGATGTTGGTATAACTAAATTTAGAGAAATTTGTAAGGAATATGCTCTAGATGCAGTTGAAAGAACAGCAAAACAATTTGAAAGATTAGGTGGACTTGGAGATTATAGGGATAAATCAAAAAGATATCTTACACTAAATAAAGACTTTGAAGCAAAACAAATAGGTGTATTTGGAGATATGTACAAAAAGGGATACATTTACAGAGATCTAAAGCCAGTATATTGGTGTAGTGATTGTGAAACAGCTCTTGCTGAAGCTGAAATTGAGTATAAAGATGATACTTCAACTTCAATATATGTAAAATTTAAGGTACAAGATGATAAAGATTTATTTAAAAGCTATGTATCTTTAGACAATACATATGTAGTAATATGGACAACAACACCTTGGACTTTACCTGGAAACCAAGCTATAACTTTAAATCCAGAGTTTGAGTATGTTTTGGTAGAAGGAAAAAAAGAAGGAAGAACTGAGAACTATGTTTTAGCTAAAGAATTACTAGAGGAAGTAATGCAAATAGGAAACATAGAAGAATACAAAGTACTTGCTACATTTAAAGGAAAAGAACTTGAAAATATAATATGTATAAACCCAGTAATAGAAAATAAAACTTCAAGGGTAATACTAGGATCTGATAAAGACTTACTTGTAACTTTAGATGCTGGTACAGGTTGTGTACATACAGCACCAGGTCATGGTCATGAGGATTATTTATGTTGTAAAAGATACAAAGATATTGAAATAATTGTACCTGTTGATAAACATGGTCATATGACAAAAGAAGCAGGAAAATTTGAAGGTATGTTCTATGCTAAGGCAAATAAAGAGATTATTAAATATCTAGAAGAAACTAATGATTTATTTGCAGCAAAAGAACTAACTCACCAATATCCACATTGTTGGAGATGTAAAAAGCCAGTTATATACAGAGCTACAACGCAATGGTTCGCATCAATTGATGGATTTAGACAAAAAGCATTAGATGAAATACACAATGTAAAATGGTATCCTGATTGGGGTGTTGAGAGAATGACTAATATGATTAAGGATAGAAGTGATTGGTGTATTTCAAGACAACGTACATGGGGTGTTCCAATTCCAATATTTTATTGTGAAAAGTGTGGTAAAGAGTACATTAATGATGAAACAATTTCTAAAGTAAAAGAAATGTTTGAAAAAGAAGGCTCAGGTTCATGGTTTGAAAAAACTCCTGAAGAAATATTAGGTAAAAAACATGTATGTGAATGTGGATGTGATACTTTAGTAAAAGAAAAAGATATTATGGATGTATGGTTTGACTCTGGTTCTTCACATGTAGGAGTATTAAATGAAAATTACGGACTTCCTGAAGGAAAAGCTGATATGTATTTAGAGGGAAATGATCAGTATAGAGGATGGTTTCAATCTTCATTATTAACATCTGTTGCTACAAAGGGAGAGGCTCCATATAAAGAGGTAGTAACTCATGGTATGGTAGTAGATGGTGAAGGAAGAAAAATGTCAAAATCTTTAGGAAATGGAATTGCTCCACTTGATATAGTAAACGAATATGGTGCAGATATTTTAAGATTATGGGCAACATCTTCAGACTATCATAGTGAAATGCGTTTATCTAAAGATATTCTAAAACAAATATCTGAAGTATACAAAAAAATAAGAAATACCGTAAGATTTTTAATTGGTAATACTAATGATTTCGATCCAAAGACAGATTATGTTGAGTACAAAGATAGAGATGAACTAGATAGATATATTATGTACAAATTAAATAAACTAGTTGAGTACATAAATGAGGCATATAGTACATATGAGTATCACTTAGTATATAGTGAAATACATAGATTTTGTACAACAGAACTTTCAAGTAAATATTTGGATGTTATAAAAGATAGATTATATACATTTAGAATTGACCATGAAAAGAGAAGAAGTTCACAATCTTCAATGTATGATATCTTGTATACACTTACACGTTTGATTTCTCCAATACTTGTATTTACATCTGAAGAAATTTATAGCTTTATGAATACAAGAGATGAAAAGAAAGAAAGTATCTTACTTGAAGACTTCCCATCAGAAAGTGATATGTATATAGATGATGAGTTAATTGCAAAATGGAATAGAATATTTGAAATAAAAGAAAGTTTTGCAAAGGATGTTGAGGCTGCACGTGCTGATAAAAAAATAGGTAGTGCACTTGATGCTAAAATCACTATTTATACAAATGGTGAAGAATATGATTTCGCAAAGAATAATCAAAAAGAAATTGCATTAGTTGCAATTGTATCTGAATTTGAAGTAGAAAAATCAGATGAAAAGAAAGTAGTTGTTGAAAAAGCAACTGGTGTAAAATGTCCTAGATGTTGGACATATGCAAATGAATTTTCTGATGAAGGAATTTGTATGAAGTGTTATAAAAATATGTAAAATACAAAAAGGATTTGGCATATCACGCCAAATCCTTTGCCTTTAAAAAAATAAAAGAATAGTATAAATTACATTAATAATAAATTATTTTCCTGTTGAACCAAAACCTTTGTTACTTCTTACAGTATCACTTAAATTATCTACTTCATTAAATGAAACTTCTAAATAAGGCATTATAACAAGCTGTGCAACTCTTTGATTATTTGATATTATTCTTTTTTCAGTAGAATCGTTAAAAATGGATACTAGTATTTCACCTCTATAGTCAGAATCAATTACACCAACACAGTTTGAGGGCCTTAAATTTTCTTTCGTAGCAAGACCACTTCTTGCAAATATTCCACCAAAATATCCATCTGGAATCTCTAGTGCCAAACCTGTATTTATCTTAACAGATTGGTGAGGTTCTATTTCTATTTTTTCTTTATCAAGACATGCATAAAGATCATATCCTGCAGCTTGATTAGATGAACGTGTAGGTGTATTAGCTTTTTCGTTAATTTTTTTTAATTTTATATTAATCATATTCTTTCCTCCAATTTTATACATTATATACAATATATTATTTAAAGTCAACCTAAGCTATAAATTATGTATCCTATAAGGTTTACAATCGCCTTAAAATATGATATAATTAAAAGTGATAAGGTGCTATATTTTAAAAAAATATTTTAAAAGGGGGAATTTTTTTTGAATAAAAAAAATTTAATTAATGTAGCAGAAAAATCTAATGAATTCTTTAAACTCTCAAGGAAATTAAAATTTGGACTTGCTAGTAATACCTTTCTAAGTGTACTTGAAAAGTTGGCTTCTCAAATAGGTTCATTTATGCTAATGCTTGCATCTTTGTATTTTATGGAAAACTTAGTACTTTCTTTACTTTTTTTAGCTATATTTTTTCTTAAAGATCCTTTAGCAAGATTTATCGCCGTAAAACTTAGTGAAAATGATGCTATGCTTGAACCTAAAGTTAAGAACTTTCTTTCAGGAAAAGTGACTATTATACTAAGTAAAACTAGAGGAAAGGTAGAAACTGTTGATGAAAAAGGAAGAAGACATCATGTATCAAATAGAGTAATTAATGATACAGTAACAAGTTATACTCTTAAGAGGGTAGAGAATCTTTCCAATTCTTTAGAATTCTTCTCAGGAATAGTAGTATTTATCATTTCTTTAATTTTACTTATTAAGGTAGCATTAGTTCAATTTAATAATCCATTTTTATTCTTCATAGTTCTTGCTATATCAACTATACTTTGTGTTATAGTTTCCATCATTTCATCTAAACTTTGTGCAAGATACTGGAAGAAGGCCGGTAAAGTACAAGAAAGATTAAGCAATGTTACACGTGATATTGAGGAGATAGAACCTATATCTGATAAACACATTGAATTTCTTTCCAAGGAGGCAATATATGTAAATTCAGAATATATGGATCTTACTATGAAAGAAAGAAGAAGGAAAAATGTTGGATTGGTATTAAAATCTTTCTTGATTTCGGTTTCAATTATAGCTGTAGTTTTTTCTATGATTATATCTAATAAGAGTATTTCTTCTAGTACACTTACTCTTGCTATTGCATTAGGTGCAGCCTTTTCTTCGGTACTTATTGCAATAAATAGTGAAGTAACTCAAATTTGGCACATAATAAGTGAAAAAAGGGAGTACAAAATGAAGTATGAGGAAACTTTTTTTAATATTATGAACGTATTTTTTGAAGAAGAGAAAATTAAAGGAAAAAAATATTCAAAAGATATACTTGAAATTCCTAAGTTTAACTACGAGTATTCAGTGACAGGCTTTAGATTAATTCTTGATAATAAATTTACACTTAAAAGGGGTGAAATGACGCTTCTTGAAGGAAAAAGTGGAACAGGAAAAAGTACACTAATTAAAATTATTTCAGGAGAAAATAGGCTTCCTGAGACAACATGGAAACTTAAGAGTATAAAATATTTTAATGATACTTCTAGTTTGGGCTCACAGGACCTTTTAAGTGAAATTACGTTAGGTGACTATCAGGCTGATAGGGATTCTGAAAGATTGATTGAAATACTTAGAGGTGTAGGACTTTTTGAGAAATTCACTGTTGATTCTCTAAAAAAAGTTTCTGCTAAAGAATTATCAAATGGTATGATGCAGCGTGCTTTGCTTGCAAGATCTTTGTACAATTTAGAGGATACAGACTTGGTGTGTATTGATGAACCAATAGGTTCACTTGATGAGGAAAATGCCCGAAATGTGATTAAATTTGTAAAAGAGTATTGTAATAGAGACAAAAAGAGATTTATGATTTTATCGACTCATCAATATAGTTTTGTATCAGAGTATATAGATAAGAAGATAAAAATAGTACCTATGTCACCAAAGTTAAGTAAAGTGATGCTGTAATTCAAAACCTGGAAGATGTAATTTTCTTCTAGGTTTTTTCTTTACAAAAAATATGCTTTATAGTAAAATAATTATAGGTGATTACATGAATGTAAAAATGATAGGGGCAGGTGCTATATTTAGTAAAGATAACAGTGCTTGTTATTTGATAGATAATAAAATATTAATAGACATTCCAAATGGAACTTTAAAGGGAATATTAAGGCAAGAAATAGATATTTCAAAGCTTGAGTGTATTTTAATTACTCATTTTCATGCTGATCATTTTTTTGATTTACCATTTGTACTTTTAAGCTTGTTTAATAAAAGAGATGGAAAAAAATCAAAACCGTTATATATTGTTTGTAATGATAGTGAAAGGAGTAAAGTAAAAGACATACTTAATCTATCAAATTTTAGAAGTTATGAAGAGTTTTGCGATAAATTAAATATAAAAATAATTGGTGTAAAAGAAAATAACCATAAGTTTGATAAAGTCGATGGATATGTAATTAGAAGTTATAAAGTAAAACACACAGCAGAGGCTTATGGTTTTGTTATTGAAGATAATGATAATAAAAAAATTGGCTTTACGGGAGATAGTTGTCTGTGCGATGGAGTTGAAAAAATTATAAAAAATAGTGATGTCATTTTTTGTGATACTTCAAAATTAGTAGGTGATGATAATGCTCATATGGGATGTGATAATATAATACAATTATCATCAAAATATGTTGATAAAAAAATAATAACATCGCATATGTATTTTGATGCTAAATGTGAAATAACCAAATTGAATATTCCAAATTTGATGGTAGGAAATGATGGACTTGAAATAAACATTTAAAAATAGTTTTAGCTTAATAACATACTTCTTAAAAATACATAATATATAATATGTATTTTAGAGAGGATGTTTTTTTATGGGAAAAATAATATATGCTGATCATAGTGCAACGACATATGTTAAAGATGAAGTATTAAAAGAAATGTTACCATATTTTACACTTAATTATGGTAATCCTTCCTCAGCGTACTCTATTGGGAGAGTTTCTAAAGAGGCAGTTGAAAAAGCAAGAATAAAAGTTGCAAAAGCTATAGGGGCAGAAAGTAATGAAATATATTTTACTGCTGGTGGAAGCGAAAGTGATAATATGATAATAAAAGGAATAGCAAGAGCTAATAAATCAAAGGGAAAACATATTATTACAACAAAAATTGAACATTTAGCAGTTTTAAATACGTGTAGGGAACTT
>FR891267.1:54969-76435 GCA_000433755.1 Clostridium sp. CAG:465
TGTAGGGAACTTGAAGAAGAAGGTTTTGAAGTCACATATTTAGATGTAGATGATAAAGGATTTATAAATCTTGATGAATTGAAAAGAAATATAAGAAGTGATACCATTCTTATTAGTGTAATGTTTGCAAATAATGAAATAGGAACAATTGAACCTATACATGAAATAGGAAAAATTGCAAAAGATATAGGTATTATATTTCACACTGATGCTGTTCAAGCAGTTGGAAATGTTGATATAGACGTAAAAAAAATAAATATAGACGCTCTTTCTTTATCTGCACATAAGTTTTATGGGCCAAAAGGAGTGGGAGCTGCATATATAAGTAGTTTCGTAAAATTTGAACCAGTTATAAATGGTGGGCATCAAGAATGTTCAAAAAGAGCAGGAACAGAAAATGTTCCTGGAATTGTTGGACTTGGAAAGGCAATTGAAATTGCAACTTCAAATGTTACAGAACATAGTGATAAAGTAAAAAAAATAAGAGATGAATTAATAAGTGATATCGAAAATGGAATAGAAGGAGTTATTTTAAATGGTGATAGAAAAGAAAGACTATGTTCAAATGTTAATTTTTGTATAGATGGTATTGATTCAGAATCTTTAGTTTTAATGTTAGATATGGATGGAATATGTGCATCTTCAGGAAGTGCATGCACAGCTGGTATTCTTGCTCCATCTCATGTTTTAACTGCTATAGGAAGAAAAGATACTATTGCAACTAGTTCCATACGTTTTACTCTTGGCGAAGAAAATACTAGTGAAGATGTAAAGATAATTTATAATGTTTTAAAAGATGTAGTTACTAAACTAAGAAAAAATAAAAAAACATATGAAATAAAATGCAAATGTACAAATAAGTATTGAAAAAAATTTTGTTTTATTATAAAATTAATTAAACAAATGAAGGAGGAAGGTATATGAAAAAAAATAAAAGAGGAATTTCCTTGATTGTGCTTATTATAACAATTATAGTTATGCTAATTTTGGTATCAGTAATAGTTGTCTCTTTTAGCAATAATAATCCGATTGGAAAAGCTAATGAGGCAAAATTTAAAGCTGATTTAAGTTCTTTTAGGGATGAACTAGATGCTAATGTAAATGATATAATTTTTGGTGAATCAAATAAGTCAGATATGGATATAAATGTAAATGTAGGAGATTATGCATTACTTAGAAAATATATACCAGATATCACAGAGGAATATGCAAATAAACTTCTTATAAAAAAGGGAAAACTATTATACATAGGAGATGATAGTGGATCACAGGCAGAAAATTTTAAAAAATATTATAACGAACAAGAAGAAAATTGGGCAAGTAGTATAGGAATTCAATCTCCTTATGGTCAAGTTGGAGATACCAATGGTGATGGACAGATAACAAAAGAAGATTCAGATCATTTAAAAAATATGCTTGGGGAAGATGGTAATGAAGTTTTAATAAATAATTTAACAAGTAGACAGAAAAAGGCCTTTGATACAAATGCTGATGGAAATATTGATATTAATGATTCAACAACTATAGATACATATTTGGATTATTCAATTGATAAGTTACCTTATACAGGTGATAAATTTTAATTTTTATTAAAAATATTTAATCAAGAGATAAAAAAGTTATATAATGTATCATCAATGTATAGATACTCAAAAAGAGTATTTACATTGGTGATATTTTTTGTATAATAGGAAAGTAATATTGAAATTTCCATGCCAAAATTTTTATAGCATGAAAAATACACAACAAATGTATGATATAATAACCTTGTAAAATGAAAGCAAGGTTATTAAATAAGTGAGAAATATACATCAGGAGTAAGTGCATAGAAGATATTATAATATATAGTGTGTAAATTTTGAAAAAATAAAAATTTACACACTATGTTTTTCTGTAATCAAAATTACAATTAAGTTTAAATAAAAATATAAACCAGAAATGATGAATTTATGTAATATCAATTATTTAAAGTTATTTATTCATTTTTTCTTCTTTTAAAAATCTAAACATCTATATTTTAATATTTAATTTTTTAATTTTTTTTTAAAAAAGTATTGATTTTTCCTAAATTATATACTAAAATATAGCTAAGTGGTAAAAAATGGGGTAAAGTGGTAAAAATGGAGGTGAGCTTTTAAATGTTACTTGGAGAGTATAATAACAAACTTGATGATAAAGGAAGAGTTAGCGTTCCTGCAAAATTTCGTGATGATTTGGGACATTCTTTTATTGTAACAAAAGGACTTGATAATTGTTTGTTTGCATACTCAAAAGAAGAATGGGCAACATTTGAAGCAAAACTTAAATCTCTTCCACTTACAAATCCAAATGCACGTAATTTTATTCGTTTTTTCTTTGCTGGTGCTACTGAATGTGAAACTGATAAACAAGGAAGAATAAATATTCCACAAAATTTAAGGGATTATGCAGGACTTTCAAAAGAAGTTTTTATAGTAGGTGTTTCAACAAGAGTTGAAATATGGGATAAAGATAAATGGCTTGAATATACAGATAAAGAAAACATGGATGTAAATGAAATTGCTATTCAAATGTCTAATTTAGGCATTTAAATATATTAACCAAAGATATAAATATATAAACTTATGAATAATAAAAAACAAAAGAATTTTATACAAAAGAAAAAAAGCAAATGTACAAAAGATATAATTTTAATATTTATAAAACTAGTAATGGAGTAGAAATGGAATTTAAACATAAATCAATACTCTTAAACGAATGTATTGAAAATTTAAATATAAAAAAAGACGGAATATATGTAGATGGAACTTTGGGCGGTGGAGGACATTCATATAATATTTTAGAAAAACTTGATAACACAGGACTTCTTATTGGAATAGATAGAGATAATGATGCAATTGAAGCTGCTAAAAAGCGTCTAAGTAAGTTTAACAATGTAAAATTTGTACACGATAATAATTCTAATATAATAGAAATTTTAAATAAACTACAAATAACTAAAATAGATGGAATGTTGCTTGATTTAGGAGTATCTTCTTATCAGCTAGATGAGGCAGAACGTGGTTTTAGCTATATGCATGATGCAAGATTAGATATGAGAATGAATAGAGAGGACACACTTTCAGCTTACGAGGTTGTAAATAAATATCCAGAAGAAAAATTGGCAGCTATATTTAGAGAATATGGAGAGGAAAGATATTCAAAAAGTATAGCCAGAAGTATTTGCTTAAAAAGAAAAGAAAACGAAATAAAAACAACTTTTGAATTAGTAGATGTTATAAAATCATCAATGCCAGCAAGGGCATTAAATGAGAAACAACATCCTGCTAAAAGAGTTTTCCAAGCAATAAGAATAGAAGTAAATGAAGAATTAATTAGGTTAAGGCAAACTGTAAAAGATATTGTGCATTCTTTAAATTCACAAGGAAGACTTGCTATAATTACTTTCCATTCTTTAGAGGATAAAATTATTAAACATACATATGAAGAACTAGAAGGTAGATGTACATGTCCAAAAGATTTTCCAGTATGCGTGTGTGGATGTAAATCATATGGAAAAATAATAACAAAAAAACCAATAGTTTGTGACGAGAATGAATTACAAGACAATCCAAGAGCAAGAAGTGCCAAATTAAGAGTTTTTGAAAAAATATAATGAAAAGAGGTGAGAACATATGCCAGCAAGAAAAAGTTACGGATATAATTATTATGAATCAGGAAGTGCAGCAAGAAAGATAGATTATACATATGATGAAAAAAAGGCAAGAAGAAAAAATGTAAATAAAAAGGCAAAAGCTCAGCCAAAATCAAAAGCTAAAGCATCATCTGTGATTATGATTGTATGCGTATTTACTATGGCATTAGTTCTTGTATATAGATATAACATTATAAATGAAAAAAATTTGAAATCACAAAGTTTAGCAAGTGACTTGACTAAAGCAGAGTCAGCGCTTGTTACTTCTCAAATAGATGTTGAACAAAATACAGATTTAAATGAGATAGAAGCTTATGCAAAGCAAAAATTAGGAATGCAGAAGCCAGATAAGAATCAAACTATATATGTTGATACTTCAAAAACTAATAATTCAGTTGAACTTCAAGATGAGTCCACATTTTTTCAAGAAATAGGAGATAAAATTTCACAATTTTTTGGTAATTTATTTAAATAAACTTGTAATAACCAGGTCAAATATTAAGTATCATATAGTATACTTACATATATGTTTGACTTGGTTTTTGTTTTATGTTAAAATATTTAACAGATTAAGAGGTGAATATATTTGTCATATATGGCATTAAAAAATCAAAAAAGAATAATTAAGATTTTAATTGGTTGTGGAGTACTTGCACTAATTTTACTTTCAAGACTTATATACATACAGGTAATAAAATCTAAACATTATGAAGAAAAAGCTTATGAACAGCAAACAAGACAAAGATCTGTTGCTGCAAAACGTGGAACAATATATGATGCAACAGGTGAAAAGGTACTTGCTCAAAGTGTATCTGTAAATATTGTAACGGCAGTTCCAAATAGTGTTGATAAAGATAAAAAAGATGAAATTGCAACTAAAATAGCTGAAATTTTAGAAATAAATAAAGATGATGTACTTGCAAAATTAAGTAAAAATTCTTCTAGTGAAACTATTGCAACAAAAGTTGATGAAGATAAGGCAACAAAATTACTTAACTACATTAGTGATGAACAAATTTCTGGTATAAGGGTAGATGAAGATACAAAAAGAGTATATCCGTATTCAACTTTACTTGCTAATGTTCTTGGATTTGTTGGAACAGATAATGTAGGACTTGAAGGAATAGAAGCATATTATAACAGTGATCTTGCAGGAATTCCTGGTAAAATAGTTGGAAGTACTGATGGTAAAGGAAGGGAAACACCTTTTACAAATGAACAATATGTTGCTCCAACTGATGGTAAAGATATTGTACTTACAATTGATGCTACAATTCAATCTATTGTAGAAAAATATCTATCAAAAGCGATTAAAGAAAATATTGCCCAGTATGGAATGGCAGTTGTTATGAGACCATCAACAGGTGAAGTACTTGCAATGGCAAATTATCCAAGTTATGACCCTAATGAACCATTTACTCCAAATACTGATGAATTAAAAAATAAATGGGAAACATTAAGTAAAAAAGAAAAAAGTGAAGAACTTGCTGCAATGTGGCGTAATAAGGTAATTTCAGATACACAAGAACCTGGCTCTACTTTTAAGATTGTAACAGCTACTGCAGCTCTTGAGGAAAATGTAGCTCAAATGGATAAAGCAGGTGATTTTAGCTGTAGCGGTAGCATGCAAGTAGGGACTTGGACTATTAAATGCTGGAGATATCCTAGATCACATGGTTCAGAGTCATTAAGACAAGGAATAATGAATTCATGTAACCCTGTTTTTATGCAACTTGGTCAAAGAATAGGGATAGAACATTTTTGTAAATATTTAGAAGCGTTTAATCTTGCTTCAAAAGCTGGAATTGATCTCCCAGGTGAGGCAAGTGGAATAATGCATAACCCAGCTTCTATGACAGCAGTCGACCTTGCTACAACTTCATTTGGTCAAACAATTCAAATAACAACACTTCAAACTGCTGTAAACTACTGTGCAATTGCAAATGGTGGCTATCTTGTTCAGCCATATGTGGTAAAGGAGATAAAAAGTGGAAGTGGAAATTATGACGAAAAAACAGAGTCAAAAGTAATAAAACAAATAATGTCAAAAGAAACATCAGATCTTCTACTTAGTGCACTTGAAGATACAGCTAAAACTGGTACAGCCAAATCAGGAGCTGTTAAGGGATATAGAGTTGGAGGAAAGACAGCTACAGGTGAAGAGGGAAGAGGAGATCAAAAAGTATATATGGCAGGATATGCATCCATAGCTCCAATTGTAAATCCAGAACTTGTAGTTGTAATGAATATTTATGATCCAAAAAGTGAGGCAGGACACGGTGGAGCTGCAATTTGTGCACCCGTTGTAGGATCAATTTTAGATGAATGTTTAAGATATCTTGATATTGCACCAGATTATACAATTGAAGATAATGATATAAAAGAAACATTAATACCAGATGTAACTTCTAAAACTGTAGGAGAAGCTAAAAAACTACTTTCAGAAAAAGGATTTAGTATTGCTTCAGATAATAATTTAAATGATTCTGATGTAATAAAAGAACAAATTCCAAAGGCAGGAGCATCACTTATGGAAGGCTCTACTGTTAGAGTATATACAACAGATGATGCTAAGCAAACAGTTGATGTACCAGATGTAAGAAACAAAACTGCTGAAGTTGCTACTGCTAAGTTTAAAGCAGCAGGACTTAATGTAAGAATTGTTGGAAATGGATATGTTTTAACTCAAGATCCAACTCCAGGAACTGTAGTTGAAAAAGGTTCCATTGTTACAATAAAATGTGTTGATACAACAGATTTGCCATAAAATTTATATAATTTATAATTATAAGTTTTAAAAGATAGTGTTATGTGATATAATTTAATGTATTAAAGTAAAGGGAGGCAAAGAAAATGCTTTTACAATATTTAATTGAAAATCTTACTACAAATGAAGTAATTGGAACAACTAATGTTGAAATAGGAAAAGTAGAATATGACTCTAAAAAAATAGAAAAAAAAGATGTATTTGTTGCAGTTAAGGGATATGAAAAAGATGGAAATGATTATATAGATGAGGCCATTGGTAATGGAGCAATTTGTGTAATTGTTGAAAATGATATAGATACATCAAAATATCTTGATAAAGGTATAACGATAATTAAAGTTGAAAATTCAAGAATTGCACTTGCTGTTGTTGCAAGTACATATTATGATAATCCATCTAGTAAATTAAAAATGATTGGAATAACAGGTACAAAAGGAAAAACAACAACTGCATATATGATAAGAGATATAATGAATGCTTCTGGTAAAAAGACAGGTATGATTGGTACAATATATAACACATATGGTAATAAACAAATTGAAGCAACAAGAACATCACCAGAATCACTTGATTTGCAAAAACTATTAAGAGATATGGTAGATAGTGGTATGGAATATGTTGTTATGGAAGTAAGTTCACATGCATTATCACTTGATAGAGTATATGGTATACATTTTTTTGTAAGTGTTTTTACAAATTTATCAGAAGATCATTTAGATTTTCATAAAACAATGGATAGTTACCTAATGGCAAAGAAAAAATTATTTGATATATCAGATCTTGCAATTGTAAATGGTGATGATATATATGCACCAAAATTAATAAAGATGCTAACATGTAAACATGCAACATTTGGACTTGATAATCAAGTAAATCTTACTGCAACGGATCTTAGAATCAATGCAGATTATGTTGAATTTAAAATGTATGTAAATAAAATGCTTGAAACTATACATGTTAATATACCAGGAAAATATACAATATATAACAGTTTAGCTGCAATAGCAGTATGTAGTTTATTTAATTGTCAAATGGATGCTATTTTACTTGCTCTTGCAAATGTAAAGGTACCTGGTAGAAGTGAGATAGTACCTATTAACAAAACATTTACTGTAATGATTGATTATGCACATACACCATCTAGTTTGGAAGCAATACTTAGTGCTGTAAAAAAACATGCTAAGGGCAGAATTATATGTGTCTTTGGATGTGGAGGTAATAGAGATGTACCAAAACGTGCAATAATGGGTGAGATTGCAGGAAGACTTGCAGACTTTACGGTTATTACTACAGATAATCCAAGAAATGAATCACCTTCTAAGATTATGCAAGATATAGAAGAAGGAATGAAAAAGACAAAGGGATTATATAAATGTATAGAAAATAGAAAAGAAGCTATTAAATTTGCAATGAGAATAGCTTGGAAAAATGATATAATAATACTTGCTGGCAAGGGACATGAAACATATCAAATACTTAAAAATAACAAAAAAATTCATTTTGATGAAAGAGAAGTTGTAAAATCTCTTGCAGAAAGTATGCCAGATAAAAACATAGAATAAGAATAAAGAAGGAGAAAGAAAACTTATGAATACACAAACATTAAATTTAATTGTAGCTTTCGTTGCTACCTTTGTTGTTGGACTTTTTGTAATGCCAATACTAAAAAAATTTAAGGTAGGTCAGGTCGTAAGGAATGATGGACCAAAAGAACATTTAAAAAAGCAGGGAACACCAACAATGGGTGGAATTATTATGCTTATCGTATTAGTTGTAATACTTGCAATAAATTCAATAAAATACCCAACATTAATTCTTGCTATAATATCAATACTTGGATTTGGTTTAGTTGGATTTATAGATGATTACAAGAAATTAGTTAAGAAAAATACTAAGGGCCTTTCTCCTCTTAAAAAAATATTTGGACTTGTGCTTGTAACTGCTATATTTATTTTCATGTATCTTAAGGTTTTTAAACTAGGTACAGATATAACACTTCCATTTATTAGTAGTCCAATTACTTTATCAGTTGGAGCGTTTATAATATTTATAGCATTTATACTTATAGGTACAAGTAATGCAGTAAACTTAACAGATGGCCTAGACGGGCTTGCATCAGGAGTTGTTGCAATAATAATGACATTTTTTACAATAGTTGCTGTAAAAAATTCAAATACAGAGATGATAATTCTTGGGGCTTCAAGTGTTGGAACATGTCTTGCATTTTTATTATTTAATTTTCATCCGGCAAAAGTATTTATGGGAGACACAGGTTCTCTTGCACTTGGTGGTGCAGTAGCTGCAATTGCAATTATGATGAAAATGGAAGTATATCTTGCAATAGTTGCATTTGTTTGTATAATAGATACTTTATCAGTTATATTACAAGTTACTTATTTTAAACTAACTAAAGGAAAGAGAATATTTAAGATGGCTCCTTTCCATCATCATTTAGAACTGTCTGGAATGAAAGAAACTAAAGTTGTAATTTTATTTTGGGTTATAACTGCTATATTATGTTTTGTAGCGTATATGGTATAAGTAGGTGAAAAATGAAAAAATTAAAATTAATTACTGATGGATCTGAAAATAACGAAAAAGATACTAAAAATAATTTGGATTTTGGTATGCTTATAACTATAATTATACTTCTTTGTGCAGGTATAGTTATGGTTGCATCAGCAAGCTCATATTATGCACTTAGTAACTATAACAATAGTAATTATTTTTTAGTAAGACAACTTTTCTTTGGAATTATTGGATTTATTTTTATGATAATAATTTCAAATATTGATTATAAAAGGTATAAAAAATGGGGATATTTATTTTATATAATATGTCTTGTACTTTTAGTTTTAGTTTTAACACCTCTTGGTCAAACAAGAAATGGAGCTAAAAGATGGCTGGGCTTTGGTGCTCTTGTTTTTCAACCATCTGAGATAATGAAAATAGGATTAGTTATTGGAATGTCAACATATTTGTCATTAAATTACAAGAAACTAAATTCTTTTAAAGGATATATAATACCAATTTTAATGCTACTTTTAGTTGTAATAGTAATGTTTATGCAAAAGCACCTTAGTGGTACAATAGTAATGTTTGTTGCAGCTTGCTCTATAATATTTGTAAGTGGTATAAAAGTAAAAGCAAGATATATCATAGCAGGAATAATAGCTGCAGCCGCTATGCTCGCAGTATTTATATTCATGCCAAGTGGTGATTCAACGGAATCTGGTGGCTCTTTTAGACTTGATAGAATAGTTTCATTTTTAAATCCTGAAGAGGATATAAAAGGTGGAAATTGGCAAGCAGCCCAAAGTTTATATGCTATTGGTTCAGGTGGAATTTTTGGAAGAGGACTTGGACAGAGTAGGCAAAAATATTTATGGCTTCCAGAAGCCCAAAATGATTTTATATTCTCAGTTTTAGGTGAAGAATTAGGGCTTGTTGGAACAGTTACAGTGCTTGCATTATTTTCATTTTTTATATATAGAGGATATAGAATTGCTATAACGGCAAGGGATATGTATGGCTCTTTACTTGCAACTGGTATTACAAGTGCGTTTGCATTGCAAATTTTGGTAAATATAGCTGTTGTTACATGTACAGTACCTGTAACTGGTATGCCACTTCCTTTCTTTAGTTATGGTGGAACAGCTTTATTTATAAATTTATGTGCAATGGGAATACTTCTTAATATATCAAGAACTTGTAGAAAAAATTAATAAAAAGAGAGGAATTATTTATGAAAGTTATTTTTGCGTGTGCTGGAACAGGTGGACATATAAATCCTGCAATTGCTATAGCAGGAATTATACTAAAGAACAAACCTGATACTGAAGTCCTATTTATTGGAACTAAGACAGGTCTTGAAAATGAACTAGTAAAAAAATCTGGATTTGAAATAAAGCATATAAGGACAGGAAAACTTATTAGGAGTTTAACTTTTAAAAATATAAAAGCAGTAACTGAAACATATAAAGGAATTTCTGATAGTGTAAAAATAATAAAAGAATTTAAACCTGATCTAGTTATAGGGACTGGAGGATATATCTGTGGCCCTGTAATGCTTGCTGCTAAAAAATGTAAAGTTCCGTATGTTTTGCATGAAAGTAATGCATTTCCTGGAATTTCAGTAAAACTTCTCGCTAAAAAGGCAGATAAAGTTATGGTTGGATTTTCTGATGCAAAAACTAGATTAAAAAGAAAAGATAATGTTGTATATACTGGAACTCCAGCAAAATTTAGCAGAGAAGATATAAATAATTTAGATAGAGATAGATGTAAAAAAGAGCTTGGATTTGATAAGATAGATAAAAAGATTGTTTTAGTTACAGGTGGAAGTCAAGGTGCAATGAAATTTAATCAAATTGTCTTTGATATGGTAGTAGAGAAATTAAGTGAAGAATTTTTTGTAATACTTGTTGCTGGAAACAAAAATTATGATGATATAATAGAAAAGAAGAAACGAGTTGAAAAAGATAAAAATATTAAACTTGACGATTATATAAAAATTGAAAAGTTTGTATTTGATATGCCAAAAATGTATAAAATTGCGGATATATGTATAACTAGATCTGGTGCAATGACTATTACAGAACTTGAAATAGCCTCTAAACCTTCTATTCTTATACCACTTCCAAGTGCGGCTGAAAATCATCAGTATTATAACGCTAAAGTATTATCTGATGCTCATGCTGGAATTATTATAGAACAAAAAGACCTTACTACTACTCTTTTATATAATAAAATAATATACATGTTAGATGAAAAAATAATTAATATGATGTCGGAAAATTCGTCTAAACTTGTTTTAAATGGAGTAGATAATAAAATATATAAATGTATATCTGAGGTAATAAAAAAGTAGGTGTAATATATGGAAAAAAATACAAAAAGATCTACTAATGTATCAAATAAAAAAAGTGGGACAAGTAATAGCAAAAAAAAATCAAATAATGGAAGTAATATACAATATTCAGGAAAAGTAACTGTAAAAGAAAGAAAGAAAAAAAGAAAAGTAGCTAGAATAATTTTTTTCTTTGTAATTTTTGGAGCTATGATTGCTGGGGTATATTTGTTACTTACTCTTAAAGCTTTTAATTTAGAAAATGTTGAATTAAATGAAACTATGAAATACTCTAAAGAAGATATTGTAAATAAAGCAGGAATTGAAGTTGGAAAAAATATTTTTATTGAATATTTTACAAGTGATAAAAAAGCTGTTACTACTCTTCCATATGTCGAAAGTATAAAACTCAAATTAAAGCTTCCAAATGAAATTAAAATTGATGTTGTGGAAAGAACTTCAAAATATTTTGCATACGATAAGGATAATAACAAATTTTTCTCACTTAGTGATGATGGATATATATTAGAAGAGGTTGATATTAGTAGCAAAAAAAATGATGAAATATTACTTACAGGAGTTACTTTTGATGATGAGGTAATGCTTGGTAAAAAAATAAATGATACAGATTTGTCAAAAATTGAGATATATAAAAAGATAGAGAAAGAATTTAAAAAAGATGAAATAAGTGGAAAAATAACAAAGGTAAGTTTTGAAAATTCCTTGACAACCATAACAATAAATGATAAACTAAACATAATTTTTCCAAATGATACTGATTTAGAGTATAAAATGGTATTTTTAAAAACAATACTTAAAAGTATTGCAGAAGATAGTGTAGGCGTTATAGATATGACAAAAACAAGGCCTACATATTCGAGTTTTTAAGGAGGATGTGAATTAATTGACAGAAAATAAAAAAAATGTAAAAAAGAATAATAAGTTTTTTAATACTTTAAAAAGCTTTTGTAAAAAATATTCAGTAGCTACTTATGTATGCATAGGTATTGCTTTGTTCTTTTTAAGTTTGATGTTAGTTGCACAAATGAAAACAATAAGCAATACTGAAGAGGTATTGCAAGGAAAAAGGGAAGCTCAACTTTCTGATGAATTAGTTAATTTGCAAAGGAATTATAATGAATTAAAAAGCAAATATGATGAAAGTCAAAAGGTTGTTGAAGAATATCAAAATAGTTCATCTACAAATAATAGCTTAATTGCTTCAATGAAAAACCAAATTGATTATTTAAGCTTGCTATCAGGGACTACAGATGTAAAAGGTGAAGGTGTTATAATTACTCTAAGTGATGGCGAAACACCTAGTGACACATCAACAAGAACAGATACATTAGTACATGATAGTGATGTGCTTACAGTGGTTAATGAATTAAAAGCTGCAGGAGCAGAAGCTATAAGTGTAAATGGTCAAAGAATAATCTCTACATCTGCGATCAGATGTGTTGGACCTGTTATTCAAGTTAATTATCAAAAGGTGGCAGCACCATTTGAAATAAAAGCAATAGGAAATGCACAATATTTAGAAAGTGCAATGAATATAAAAAATGGTGTAGTTGATATGCTAAAGCAATTGGGTGTAGGGGTATCTATGACCAGAGAAAAAGAAGTAAATATTCCTAAGTATGAGGGAAATCTTACTTTTAAAACTGCAGTTACTGTAAATAAATAAAGGAGTTATGATATGATAGGTATATTAATACTTTTACTATTTGTAATAGCAGGTATTTTAACAGGACTTAATGTTATTGTTCCATATTCATTTTCACAATATATTGCTGTTGCAATACTTGCTTGCCTTGATTCTGTTTTTGGGGCTTTTTCTGCAAATATAGAAAAGAAATTTAAGATGAATGTATTTTTAACAGGCTTTTTTGGAAATTCTTTGATAGCTATATTTTTAGTTTATATAGGAACAAAGCTAAATTTAGATTTATATCTTGGAGCAGTCATTGTATTCACTGGAAGATTACTTAATAACTTTACTGTGATAAGACATGAAGCTCTAGGAAAATTCGATGAAAATAAAGGTAGATTTAAACTTAATAAAAATAATATAAAATTTTCTAAAAAGCAAAAAGGCAATAAGGAAAATAATAATAAATAATAATTGCTATTATTAATGATAAATAATTTATTTTTCCTCAGTTGATTATATTTCAACTGAGGATACTTTTTGTGTCATAATAAATGTGAAAAAATTATCATAAATGTTGTTATTAAAAATTCAATATGGTATAATTGATATGTTGATTAATATAGTTTAAAGAGGAAGTGATTTTTTGGCAGTAAAAAAACAAAGCTTTATGAATGGGGTACTTGTAATAATGGTATCTCAAATTTTGATAAAAGTTTTTGGATTTATATATAGAGTAATACTTACAAATTTTAAACAATTTTCAGATACAGGAAATAGTTATTATGGATCAGGCTTTACTGTTTATACTTTAATACTTGCAGTAGCCACAATGGGAATTCCAAATACAATATCAAAACTTGTATCAGAAAAAATAGCTATAGGGGATAAAAGAGGAGCACATAGAATTTTTAGAACAGCAATGTATGTATTTACTTTTGTAGGTGTTATGTTTGCTCTTATGCTTTTCTTTGGCGCTGGATTTATATCAAACACAATTTTATCAAATCCAGGTGTAAAATATACACTTATGGCTCTTGCACCAGCAATTATATTTGTTGCTATGTCTGCTGTATTAAGAGGATATTTTGTTGGAATGGGTAACATGATGGAGTATAGTAAGGCCCAAATTATTGAACAAATTGTAAACAGTGCTTTTTCAATTATATTTGTTGTAATGTTACTTGGTAAAACACCAGAAATTATGGCAGCTGGTTCTACGCTTGCTACTACAGTTGCAGCTTCAACAGCATTCTTTTATATGTTAACATATTATAACAGAAATAAAAAAGATATATGGAAGGATATAGAAAAATCTGAGAAGTTTGCAATAACACCTAGAAAAACAATTGTAAAAAAATTGATTTCATATGTTATTCCAATATCATTTGGTAGTGTTGTTGTTGCTCTTTCAAATGTTATTGATACAGTAACTGTTATGAATGGGTTACAAAGTTTTGGACTAACATTAGAAGAAGCAAATAGGCAAAATGGAATTTTACTTGGAAAGGTGGATATATTAATGTCTGTTCCATTGTCTATAAATGTGGCATTTTCAGTTGCATTAGTGCCATTTATATCTAGTGCAATGGCTAAGAAAAATAAAGAGGCTGCAGTTAATAAAATTAATTTTTCACTTAAAACTTCAGTTCTTATAGCATTGCCATGTGCTGCTGGTATGTTCTTACTTGCTAATAATATTTTTGCACTTATATTTCCAAATGCAACAGAAGGGGCATGGCTTTTACAAATACAATGTTGGGTATTAGTGTTTTCTGTTGTGGCACAAACTATATATGGTTCACTTCAGGGACTAGGAAAATTGTATGTGCCGGGAATTTGTCTACTTAGTGGAGCAATTGTAAAATATATTTTAAATGTTATATTTATTCCTAAGTATGGTATAGTTGTTCCAACAATTACAACCATAATTTACCAGGCTATAACATGTACACTTTCATTTATAATTTTATTTAAAACTTTAAAAAAAGTTCCTAATATGAAAGAGATATTAATTAAACCAGTGTTTGCCACATTTTTAATGGCAATATGCACTTTTCTTTGTAATAAAGGACTTGGTTACATAAATACGCCAACATCACTAAACACTATACTTACTATATTGCTTGCAATCACTTCATATGCCTTTATTTTGATTAAGTTTAATATATTAAGTGATGAGGAAATTATGCAACTTCCTTATGGAAACAAAATATGTAAAATCATTGATAAAAAGAAAAAAAAGTAGAAAAAATGTAAAAAAAGTGTTGACAATAGCCTATGTTTGTAGTATATTGTACTTGTAAGTAGGAGGGATTTATAATGAATAAAGCTGAATTAATCGCTAAAATTGCTGAAGAAAGCAAATTAACAAAAAAAGCTGCTGAAGCTGCTTTAGATGCTTTCGTTGTAAGTGTTGAAAGTGCACTTAAAAATGGTGAAAAAGTTCAATTAGTAGGATTCGGTACTTTCGAAGTAAGACAAAGAGCTGCTAGAAAAGGAAGAAACCCACAAACTAAATCTGAAATCAAAATACCAGCTTCTAAAGCTCCAGTTTTCAAAGCTGGAAAAGCTTTAAAAGATCTAGTAAACAAAAAGTAATTTTAGTTTGTTTAAATAAAGAACCAGATTTTATTATCTGGTTCTTTTCTGCAAGTAATAGGTTTAATTTATTAATTTTTAATATCATTTTTTTTAACTTTTGTGTTACAATTTTCATTTAGTATACTTGTACAATGAGCACATCTAGTTGCTTTAATTGGAATCTCACTATAGCAATATGGGCAAATTTTTGTTGTCTTTTCTATAACTTCTTTTTCTTTCTTTTTTCCTTTTTTTATAAACTTAACAACAATAAATAGAGTAAATGAAATTATAAAGAAATATAAAATTGCATTTAGTAATTCACCATAAGTTAAAATAAGTGAACCAGCAGCTTTTGCTTCTGCAATTGTTGATGTTTTTGGCCCATGTAAAGTTATGAATAGAGATGATAAATCTACTTTATTTGTAAGTAATCCTAAAAGAGGAGTGATTATTGATGATACAAGTGTATTTACTATTGAAGTAAATGCAGTACCTATAACAACACCTATTGCCATATCAAGTACATTTCCCTTTAGAGCAAATTCTTTATATTCGTTTATTGCCTTTTCTGTTTTTTTTCTTGTTTCTTTCCCTTTATTTTCGATAACTTTTTTAAATTCTTCTTTTTCTATTTTTTTTGACATTTTTCTCACCATAAATATTTTACATTATTTTGATATAAAAATCAAGATTAATTGATAAACATAGCATATTATGATAGAATAGTTTACATATATAATGATATATAAATTTAATTAAATTTTTAAGGAGCTGTTCTTATGAGTAAGAAAAACATTTTTAGTTATCCAAAAAACATTTTTAGTTATCCAAAAAGTATGAAGAATACTTTTAATGATGATGAAAAAATTAAGAGGTCAAATTATAACCTTGATGGACACAAAAAAACAAGACCTAAGAATAATAAATTACTTAACATTCCAAAGTAGCAGAGTATGCCACGAAAAGTAAAGTAATAAATAACTTATTGATAACCCAAATATTAGACAATTGTTTAACATTTGGGTTGTCTTTTGTTTAAGATGGGAAAAAAGCTTGAAAAAAATCAAGTTATATAGTAAAATATACAAGAAATTAAAGGAGAGATAAAATGTTAGAAACAAGAGGAGTTACAATTAGATTCGGAAAAAGGACTTTATTTGAAGATGTAAATGTAAAATTTTCAAATGGAAATTGCTATGGAATAATAGGGGCAAATGGTGCAGGAAAATCTACTTTTTTAAAGGTTCTATCTGGGGAATTAGAACCAAGTGAAGGTGAAGTATCAAAATCACCTAAAGAAAGAATAAGTGTGTTAAAACAGGACCATTATGCATATGACGATGTAAAAGTTTTGGATACTGTAATTAGAGGTAATACAGAACTTTATTCTATAATGAAAGAAAAAGAAGCTTTGTATGCAAAAGAAGATTTTAGTGATGAAGATGGAATAAAAGCAGGAGAATTAGAAGCACAGTTTGCAGATTTAAATGGTTGGATGGCAGAGTCTGATGCTGCAGAACTTTTAAATGGACTTGGAATTGATGTATCACTTCATGATAAATATATGAGGGAATTAAATGGAAATGAAAAGGTAAAAGTACTTTTAGCCCAAGCTTTGTTTGGAAATCCTGATATCTTGCTTTTAGATGAACCAACTAACCATTTAGATATATCTGCAATAGCATGGTTAGAAGAGTTTTTAATAAATTTTGAAAATACAGTAATAGTTGTATCTCATGATAGATATTTTTTAAATAAAGTATGTACACATATTTTAGATGTAGATTATGGAAAAATAAAATTATATGTTGGAAATTATGACTTTTGGTATGAATCAAGTCAACTTGCACTAAAACAAATGAAAGATGCTAATAAAAAGAAAGAAGAAAAAATAAAAGAATTAGAAGATTTTATTAGAAGATTTAGTGCTAATGCTTCAAAATCAAAACAAGCAACTTCAAGAAAGAAAACATTAGAAAAAATTCAGTTAGATGAGATAAAACCATCTACAAGAAGATATCCATTTATAGAATTTAAACCAGAAAGACCATCTGGTAAAGAAATTTTAGATGTAGATAATATTTCAAAACAAATAGACGGTGTACAACTTTTAAAAAATGTTTCATTTAAAGTTTTAAAAGGAGATAAAATTGTTTTACTTGGTGATAATTCTTTAGCTAAAACATGTCTTTTTAGAATACTTGCAGGAGAAATAAAACAAGATAAGGGAAAAGTTACTTTTGGAAAAACTATAAAGGCATCATATTTACCACAGGCAAACGATGATTATTTTAATTCCGATAAGTCTATAGTAGAATGGATTGCAGAAGCATATGGTATAAATGATGAAACAATTATACGTAGTTTCTTAGGTAGGATGCTATTTTCTGGTGAGGAGTCTTTAAAAAAGGTAAATGTTTTATCAGGTGGAGAAAGAGCAAGATGTATGTTATCAAGATGTATGCTTGAAAATCCAAATTTAATATTTTTAGATGAACCTACTAACCATTTAGATCTAGAAAGTATTACAGCACTTAATAATGGTTTAATACGTAGTAATGCTGAAATGATATTTACATCTCATGATCATCAATTTATCCAGACTGTTGCAAATAGAATAATTGAACTTACAGATGATGGTGTAATAGACAAGAGAATGACATACGATGAATACTTAGAAGAAAAATTTAGTAAAAAATAGTAGAAATTTTAATTTTAGTATTGATTTTTTATCTTTAATATGTTATACTTTTAAAAGTATTGAGTATAACATATACATGCTCCAGTAGCTCAGTTGGATAGAGCAACGGCCTTCTAAGCCGTGGGTCGGGCGTTCGAATCGCTTCTGGGGCACCAAACACTAAGAACTAAGCAAAATTTATTTTTATGCTTGGTTCTATTTTTTTTGCTTTTTTTTCAATTCTTTCTAGACTACATTTTTAATTCAATAAAAATTATTTTATTTTATCAAATAAAATTTTCAAATTCTTGTAAGAAAATAAGTGTTATGGTATAATTTGCTTAGGTGAAACCATGAAAATAATAAACTTTGTAAATAAAGTAATTGATTATATATTAGTTATTTTACTTGTAATGTTATCCTTGTTTAAAGGTGGATTTTATAAATCAGATATACTCTTAGTAAGTATGGGCGTATCAATAATTTCATTAGTAAGGATAATTATTTTAATTTACAATAATGTAAAAAACAAAAATTACACAATAGATATAATTTCAATATTACTTCTGTTGCTTTCATTTAGTTATGTATTACCAATTATATTTAATAACTACGCTGATTTAAATAGTAGTATATATGAGGCAGTAAGGTATTTTGGCTTATACTTTGTTTATACGATAGTTAAAAATTCAGATAATAAAAAAATATATGTATATACAATAATTGCAATTACACTTTTGCAGTGCATACTAAGTGTAGATGCTGTTGGAAGTAGATATCTTGAAAACTTCTTAACATATTTTGATTCTGGATATTTAGATAGAGATTATACTAGAATGTCAGGAACTCTTCAGTATGCAAATGTGCTTGCAATTTTATGTATGATATCTGTTATTTTTGCTAATCATTTTATACATAAAAAGAAAAATATTTGGGTAAATTCAGTCTTGTATGTAGCTATTTTTATACTAGTATCAACAATTATTCTTACAGGATGTAGGACTGTAATTTTACTTTGCATAATTTCAGCTATACTATATTTTGTTATAAACAGAAAAAATATAGTAGAAAATGTTTTAATATACATACCATTAGCTGGTATAACTGGCATATATTCTAGTTTGATGTATAAAAATATGCTAAGTCAAAGAGTGTATGCTATATTTTTAATATTCATATTACTATCATTTGTTTTTAGGTTTATGATTTTAATTTTATACAATATATATTTAAATAAATTAAAGAAAAAAATAAACAGTAAATTAAACAAAAATTATAAAATAATTATATTTTCTCTTTTTATATTATTAAGTGCAGTATATTGCATTATAGCTATATCATACACAAAGCCATTAATTGTTAAAGATACAAATAATATGAATTCTAAATATATAATTTTAAATAATATAAAAGAAAATAACAATTTAATAGTATTTAGTGTAATAGGAAAAGGTGATATAAGATACAGTATAAGTTTAAATAAAATTGAAAATAATGGAAATGAAGAAAATATAAAAGTATTTAATTATTATGATAATGTCAGTGGTAACTTTAAATATGAGTTTAATTTGGATAATAATGTTAAATATTTAAAGATGTATATTAAATGTGATAAAGGAGAAATAACTTTAAATAATTTATACTTAAATAGCAAGAAAGAAAAATTAGATTATGTTTTAATTCCGAACGAAATGATGTATAGATTTAAAGATTTATTTGCAGGTTCTACGAGTACATCAGATAGAATTACATATTATTTTGATGCACTTAAAATAGCTACTAAAAGTATAAAAAATTTTGTTATAGGTACAGGAGGAGAAGGATTTAATAACATATATGAACAGGTAAAGACTAAGGAGTATAGTTCAACTGAGGTTCATAGTTCATTTTTGCAAATTTTGGATGAGGCGGGAATTATAGGCTTTAGTATAACAGTAGTTCTTTTAGTATATGTAATAATAAAATCTAAAAATAGTTATATAAAGTTTGCATATTTAATTTTTGTTTTACACTCATTTGTAGATCTTAACTTTTCGTATATGCTTGGAATATATGTGTTTGGAATTTTAATTGCAATTTTAGATTTTAATAATACAAAAGATAGTAATTATATAAATAAATACGTAAGTTATATATCATATATATTAGCAGGGATATTTGCAATTTTTACCATAGTATTATCTCTTAGAGCTTGGTTTGCGTTATATATGAATATTCCAATTTATACAGACGAAAATTTGAATTTAACATCTCAAATAGAAGTAGTTAACAAAAATGAAAAAAGGGTTATGTTAGATCCTTATGAATTTAGCTATAGAAAAAGTTTGGATATTGAGTATTCTACATATTTAGACTTACTTTTTAATCAAGTAAATCAAATTAATGATGAAGAAAAAAAGATAGTTTTAAATAATGAGATAAAAAATGTTATAGAAAATAAATTAAATAATGCAGATATTATTTTAAAAAATAATAAATATAACAGTGCACAAATAATGTATGCCTGTAAAATATATATTGATTTATTTAAGTATTTAAGGTATATGAATGAGGATTGTAACAAATATATTAACGTTGTAAAAGAGAAGATGATGTTTTTAAGTGAAATATATCCTAAAGATAAAGTATTAGAGAACAATATAAACGAAATATTAAGTAAGTTATAGTTAATCTTTGTGTAATTAAATAGAAAAAAAGATTATATATATATAATAAAAATACGATGAAAAATATAAAAAACAGATACTATAAATTTAACTATAGTATCTGTTATAAAGTAAGTAATGAAAAGGACATAACTTTGTAATTTAAATGTTAGAATAAAATTATTATGTAGTATTGTGTTTTTTTTTAGTGTATACTAGATGGTGTTAATAATATGTACAAAAGAACTAAAGAAAGAGAGGAAAATGAATATATGAAAAAAGAGGGAAAAGTAGACAAGATAGAAGATTTTACAAAACTAACTCATAAAAAAGGTATATCTTTAATTGTGTTAATTGTAACTATAATAGTGATAATAATACTTGCAGCAGTAGTTATTTTAACAATAGCAAAAAACAACCCAGTAAGTAGTGCAAAAGAAGCAACATTTAAGGAGGATGTAACAGCTATACAGGATGAATTATCAATGTATCTATCAAAGAAATATACAGATGATCCAAATATTACATTTTTGTGTAATTTTATGAAATTCCCCTGAAAAAGTATAAATAGTTATTGAAAAAAGATTTAAAATACAATATAATAAAAGTACGTAC
>FR891268.1 GCA_000433755.1 Clostridium sp. CAG:465
GTTCCAGAACCTACAGTTACAGAGCCAATTGAAACAACAGTTCCGGAGCCTACAGCTACAGAACCGATTGAGACAACAGTTCCAGTTCCTACAGTTACAGAACAAGTTGAAACAACAGTAGCACCACCTGAAACAACAGTTGAATCTGCAACAGATAAAGTTGAACCAACTAAATCAGTTGCTACTCCTGATACACCGAATAATAATTCAAATTCAGGTTCAAATTCAAATTCAGGTTCAAGTTCGGGAAGTTCGTCAGCTAGCATTAATAATTCATCGATAGTTGCTACCGGTGATATGTTGGGAGCAAGCAATCTTTTACTTTTGAGTATAATTATCATGTCTGCCACTACAGGTGTGAGCGTTATTTTATTCAGAAGAAAAAAGGAAAAAGTTTCCAATAAATAAGTATATTAATCCCTCTATCATTTGATAGGGGGATTTTTTTGCATGCATTATAATGTTTTTGGAAATTTGTGGAAAAATTCCGGTAAGTATTTTGTGTGAAACATTAAAAAAATTACAAATTATAAATCCGTAATAAAAATTAAAAATAATTAATAATATAATTGATATTAAGATTTATTGTATGAATAAGTTAATTTTATTATTAAATAAAATATAATAGAAATGTTATAAAAGGGGCTTAAATTTGCATATTATAATATAATTTGTAATTAAACTATAAAATATAACGTTGTATATGATAAATGTATGTTAAAATATGGAGAAAAATATAAATTTGATATTTCTCTATCTTATTTATTTGGGACAAACAGATATATTTTTTTTAGTTATACATATAAATATTAATGGTGATGACATTGAAGAAAAATTACCATTATTTACAATTTTTTACAGTAATAATTGTTATATTATGTGTTGTACTTTATGGTATAAATTCTCTTATAACCAAAAAAGAAAGTTCAAAAAAATTGGAAGAAGAAAAGAATAAAGAATTTGATGAAAAGAGTACAATTGAGTATAAAGCTAATCAAACTATAAGGGTAAAGTATAGCAAAACTGGAAATGTAGTTGCTATGGATATAAATGATTATTTAAGAGGTGTTGTTCCTTCAGAAATGCCCCCTTCATATAATATTGAAGCACTAAAAGCACAAGCGATAGTTGCAAGAACATATACGTATAAAAAAATGATGACACATGGTGAAGGAGAAGAGGCTGATATGTGTGATAACCATACACATTGTCAGGCTTTTTATGATAAGGATACCTTGTTTTCAATATGGAGAAAAAGGGGATTTAGTGAAGACTTAATTAAGGAATATTGGAATAAAATAAATGAGGCAGTCGTTTCTACACAAAATCAGGTTATAACATATAATGGAGAATATATAAAAGCATTTTTTCATGCAAGTAGTCCGTATAAAACTGAAAATATTGATCAAATATGGGGTGGAGAAAAATTACCATATTTAGTATCAGTGGAAAATGAGGAAAAAGAAGACTATCAAAACAGAACAAGCTGTGTTAAAGTAACATTTGATGATTTTAAATCAAAAATAAAGGAAAAATATGGAAAAAATGTAACTGATGATGAATGTAGAAATGCTTGTATAAATGAATATACTACAAGTGGTAGGATTAAAAATATAAAATGTGGAGAACTTGTTATATCTGCTGAAAATTTAAGAGTATTGTTTTCTCTTAAATCTACAGATTTTAAATTAGATATAGAAGATAACAACTTAGTATTCAATGTAACTGGATATGGTCACGGAATTGGAATGAGCCAGGTAGGAGCTGATACATATGCAAATAAAGGATATAGTTATGAAGATATTATAAAACACTATTATACAGGAGTTGAAATAACAACTCTTAGTAGCAATTAAAATTTATTACCATTATCATAGATTTAGTAATATAAATAAGTTGTGATGAATTATATATAAGTTATAACTGATTATAACAAATTATGCTATTTAGATACTATTAGTAATTTTGTAGTATCTATTTTTTTATATAAATTTAATATTTAATATTTAATATTTA